>JAFAEA010000051.1 GCA_023424355.1 Chloroflexota bacterium
TTCCGGAGTCGGTGCTGGAGGATCTGGTGCCACGGCCGCATAGCCGATAGCCAGGTCGCCACCGCCAGAAGGAACCTGCGCTCCAACTGTTGCCCAGGTAACGGTATCGACAACGTCATAACCGCCAACCTGCAGCTCAATAGTTACCGGACCATCCGAGCTTGTGCTCAGATTCCAGCTCGCATCCGTACCATCACCCCAGAGATAGAAATCCAGATTGGTGGAAATTGGCGTGCAATCCGGGCCGATTTCGCCGAGCACAATCGGAGCACCCATAACGCCTGTGCAGGCATACGTGGATACATTCAATGTCGCGGTCTCAGCAACCGGCGGCTCTGGCTCGGTCGGCGGAGCTGGTGTTTCTCCAGCTACCGGAATGCCGAATGCAATGGCTGTGCCTTCGGCAGGCACAGTGAGATCAAACAAAACACCGGAGGTGTTCTCATACACCTGATAGTCACCAGGGAGGAGTGCCATGCCGTTGCTTTCGCCGGCTACGGTCTCCAACGTATAGTGATCATCAGTACCATCACCATACATATAGAAATCGAATACACCGCTTGTTTGCGTGCAATCGCTACCAACCTCGGTCAACAATCCCGGAGCATTGAGCCCGGTGCAACCATAGGTGGCTACTTCTACTAATGCCGTTTCCGGCTCTTGGGCATCCGCCACCGTGGGTGCCATAAGCGCCACGAGTGCCAGTGCTCCTACCATCCAGAATGAGAAGGCTTTGCCTAATGTAGGCTTCATTTTCCTGTCTCCCTTCGGATTGTTCTTTCGGTGGAATCCATTTTCCGCACCACTCCGCGGGTATTTCATCCACCTCCATGTCGGGGGCACCTGCACGACTTATGCCACAAACGAAACTCAATCTGATTGAGACTTCAATACCACGACATAATACTATCCGTTGGCATAACAAACGTACCTATGTTCGAGCTTCGGCTTCCGAAAATCAATCTGCATACAAAACCAACACCCTATGTAGTAAGTAACGGTGGATGTTGCTAACTTTTCCGATCGTCCATCTTAAGAGGGTCCATCAACTGCCGGCATCGGGATGCGCAACGGTTCCTGACCTGACGGATGAACTCCCAAATAGGGTCCACCGAGAATGCTTCCTTCGGGTGTCAATATGGATGACATCGCGCTCAATGAGAGTAAGGTCGAATTGTCAGTACTCTTGGCGGCACGGGAAACGGACCGGGAGTGATTCCCCGTCCGTTTCCATCCATGTGATTTAACTTTGAATGCCTGGCGACTATTGCACCGGCGCCGGAATCGGATCCTGGTTTGACGGGTTGTCGCGGCGATTGGTATCCGATTTACCTCGAGCAGTTCCACCGGTCGACTTGCGTCGGCGCTTGGCGGGCTCCTTTACGAAGGCGATATCGAGCACTTCCTGGATGTGGGAGACCTGGATCAGTTCCAGCTCGTTCTTCACGATATCCGGAAGTTCGCTCAGATCCTTGGCGTTCTTCTGCGGCAGCAGGAAGGTCTTGATTCCACCACGATGGGCTGCCAACGTCTTCTCTCGCAAGCCACCGATCGGCAATACCTTGCCGCGCAGTGTTATTTCGCCGGTCATGGCGAGATCCTTACGCACACGTTTACCGGTGAGCGCACTCACCAACGCGGTGGTCATGGTGATACCGGCGCTCGGGCCATCCTTCGGGATCGCGCCTGCCGGAATGTGTACGTGAACGGTGTGCTTGTCGAAGTATCCCTCTGGCAAGCCGAGTTCTTCGCGATGCACTCGCGCATAGCTAAGCGCAGCCTTGGCGGATTCCTGCATCACATCGCCGAGCTGACCCGTGAGCTGCAGATCGCCCTTGCCTTCATAAATGTTGACTTCAATCGAAAGCAGATCGCCGCCCACACTGGTGACTGCCGCACCGGTAGCGACGCCCACCTCATCGTTTTCTTCGGCGAGGTTGAAATCGTATCGCGGCACACCAAGCAAGTCGTGAACGTCGTCGCCATCAACAACAACCTTCTCAGGAGGTGTATCTCCTGCGAACTTACGCGCCACCTTGCGAGCTACCGAGCCGATTTCGCGCTCGAGGTTACGCACACCACTCTCTTCGGTGTACTCACGAATCACGGTCTTCAGCGCTTCGTCGGTGATCTCGAACTGTTCTTCTGTGAGACCGTGGCTCTCGATCGTCTTCGGCACGAGGTAGTTGCGGGCGATTGCCAGCTTCTCGATCTCGGTGTACCCGGAGACTTCGATGATCTCCATGCGGTCTCGAAGGGCTGCAGGAATCGGATCCAGCATGTTGGCAGTGGTGATGAAGATCACCTTGCTCAGATCGAACGGCACCTCAAGGTAGTGGTCCGAGAATGTGGTGTTCTGCTCCGGATCCAAAACCTCCAGCAATGCCGAAGATGGATCACCGCGGAATGTATCCGAACCAAGCTTGTCAACCTCGTCCAGAACAATCACCGGGTTGTTGCTGCCGGCATCCTTCAGGGCCTTGATCACGCGACCCGGCATGGCGCCAACATAGGTGCGGCGATGACCACGAATCTCTGCCTCGTCGCGCACACCACCAAGGCTCATGCGCACGTATTCGCGACCAATGGCGCGGGCGATGGACTTGCCAAGGCTGGTTTTACCAACACCTGGAGGGCCCACGAAGCAGAGAATCGGGGATCGGAGCTTGTCGCCAGCGAGTTTACGCACGGCAATGAACTCGACGATGCGATCCTTCACCTTCTCCAGGCCGAAGTGATCTTCATCGAGAACGCTGGCGGCCTTCTCGAGATCGAGGTGATCTTCGGTTTCAATGCTCCACGGCAGGTCAACGAGCCATTCGATGTAGGTTCGAATGACACCAATCTCCGGGGAAAACGGATGCTGCTGCTCCAGGCGCTCCAATTGCTGCATGGCCTTGGTGTGGACCTCTTCCGGCATATTTGCCGCCTCGATCCGCTCTCGAAGCTCCATGGCAACGGCTTCTTCGCTGTTGCTTTCACCCAGCTCGCGCTGAATAGCGCGCATCTGTTCTCGCAGGAAGTACTCGCGGTTCTGTCGATCCATACCCGCCTGCGCTTCGTGCTGGATTTCGCTGCGGAGCTGCATCACATCCATGCGCTGCTGCATCCAGAGACTGAGCTTGCGGACGCGCTCCAGCGGATTGATCGTTTCAATCATTTCCTGGCGCTGACGTGGACTGATTTCTGGGGAGAATGCGATGAGGTCCGCGAGCCAGCCAATTTCATCGACACCGCGAATCATATCCAGAACTTCGTTCGGAACATGCGGCAGCATCTGGATATAGCTCTCCACCTGGGCTACCAACGTGGCCATGGCGGTGCGGACTTCCTCAGGATCGAGCTCTGGTTCTTTCACCACCTCGATCTGGGTCATCACAAACGGCTCTTCCTGGGTAATATCCTTCACCCGAGCACGGCTGATACCGTTGAGCACGATGTGCGGTTCGCCTCCCGGTCGGGTGATGTACTGGGCGATTTCCGCCAACACACCCCATTCGCAGAGTTCGAACTCGCCCTCTTCGCGCTCGCCAAAGATACCGGCGAAGCCATCGTCTTCGGCACCGGAATCCTGAATCACATCGCCAAATTCAAATGGGGTGCTCTGCATGAGGCCCATCAGTCCGGTCTGGACGTATGGGCTCTGCTGCGCATCATCGGCAGCGCCATTCACACGACGCTCGGCCAGAATGAAAACCCGACGCGGATCGGAATGCATGGCCCGGTCCACCGCCATCGCGACATCCTCATCCATAATTGGCATGGGAATCGAGAGGTGCGGCAACAGGAATGCTTCATCCACCACAATGGTTGGTAGAGTAAGCTTCTGGTTTCGAGGTTTGCGAGTTGTGCGCTTCGGTGCGGCTTTCTCTTCTGTTTCTTCCGGGTTTACGGAAGTATTCTGCGGTTCTTCCTGAGTAGTCATTCGGTGGTTATCTCCAATCGCATCGTCGACCGACCGGGAAGGGTTGAGGAGCTAGTTTCGCATCTGGGTAGGTGCTTGAGGTCCATTCGGCATTTTGGCTCCTGTGGCAGTCAACGAATGAATGCGTATTGTGATGCATTCGGTTGTAATTGTCACATTAATTCCCGACTTTTACCGCTGCCTCGCAGGATTCCCGGCTCGCCATTATGCTAGAGGCCATTAGTGAGAAATGTGCACTGGCTTCGTATTATCCGGAGTAACTATGTCAGCTTCAGAATCGTCACCGCTAACCTCCAATCTCCATCAATCAATTGAGCAACTGATTGCGGAAACGGTGCGCCGTTCGCAAACCGGTCACGATGCCGAGGTGGCGAAGCTGCGATCCGCCCTGAAGGATGCGACGAGCGAAATCGAAGCAGCACAGAGCTCTCTCAATCGGGCGCTGTCTACATTGAATGACGCCCTCGGCGAGGAAACAGAGGTACCGGCGGCAGTGATCGAAGCAGACGTATCGGCTGTCATCGCTGAAACCGCGCCCGAAGCCACCACCGATTCACCAAGCGCAGCATCCACCCCGGAAGCATCGCCTGCGCCCGAGACAACTGGACCACATACGCTCGATCTCATCGCGCACGATGTCTCCATTGGAGTTGCCACCGGATTGCAAACCATGCTCCGCGCGCAGCCGGAAGTCGCCGCCGCGCGAACTCGCGAGTTTGTGAATGGCGAACTGCGACTGAATCTGGATATGAACTCCGGATTGAACATCGCCGGCCTGCAAGAGTGGATTGCCGGCCACAATGGCCGGATTGCCACGCAAACCCCATCCGTCATCGAACTCCGATTCGACAGCTAATTCGCGAGAATCGTTGCCAATTTGGCGGTATCGATATTACCGCCACTCAGCACAGCAACGGCTCGGCCCCCGATGCGGTTACCAGTCTTGCCACTGAGAAGCGCGGCGACAG
>JAFAEA010000091.1 GCA_023424355.1 Chloroflexota bacterium
CCCAAGAAATGAAGTAGCGAGCTACCTCAAAATCATCATCAACTACCCTGGATTCACCATGGAACATGCTGAAGCGATTTCCGACGCATTGGATTTTTGGGTGACTCAACCGAAATTGGATTTTGCCAATTGCTTCCACCTCGCTCTGGCGAAGGAGTTGGGGATGACGCAGATCTATACCTTCGACAAAAAGATGGATCGCTTCCCCGGCATCGAGCGAATCGAGCCCTGATCTTTCCAGAGCCGACCCGTCAAAACGAAGTAATAAGCACCACACCGGCGAGAGAAGTCCCGCCGGTGTGGTGCTTTTCATCCAGGGTTCCTGTGGCAGATTAGGCAGCCAACACCTTCTCCAGCTCAGAGAACATGTACTGCCATCCGGCCTTGGCTCCACCCTTCTCCTGGCGGGCGCCATCCTTGAAGCCGGTGATGACCAGATTCAGGTCCGTTCCGCCATCGGCTTCGGAGAGGATGAAAGTCACCAGCGTTTCGCTGAGTTCGCCATCGACTCCCGGGGCCACCCATGTGTATACCAGCTTGTTCGGCTCATCGAGCTCGGTGACTTCGCAATCAATGGTCTGATCGTATCCCTGGGCGCCAGAGAACTGGAACTTGTGACCAACCTGGGGCTTGAAGGTGTTGGATTTGAACATCATCCATTCGGAAAGCGTTTCCGGAGTGGTGAGGGCGCTCCACACCTTGTTGATCGGGCTGTTGAACTTGGTATCGATAACGACTGGTTCGCTCATTTTTCGTTCTCCAATATATTCCTGAGTCGTGCAATGCGCACTTCCCAAAACTGCTGAACCCACTCCTGAATCTCCTGGAGTGGTTCGGGCGTGGCTCTGTACCGCGTTTCTCGCCCGACCTTCCGCTCGCTCACCAGCCCAGCCTCTTTCAGAATAGCAAGATGCTTCGAGATGGCTGTACGCCCCATATCAAACGGGGCCATGAGTTCGTGAAGGGGTAGCTCCCCGGCTTCCGTGAGCATTCGTAGGAGCTCGCGACGCGTGGGATCGGCTACGGCACTGTACACATCGCGCACAAGTTCACCTCCCACTACGTGCCAAACATTCAGGACGCTGCGCATCGACCCGAATGCGACACCGTTTGGTGTCTTATTCGATAATAGGACACTAAACGGTGTCCTGTCAACCTCTCGAAAGAAATACAATTTCTCCTTCCCTTGCTTAATACGTGACCATTGGGTAACATGATTTCCAATGGAGTGACATATGGATGACGACCGCCTTTGGAAAGCACTATCAGATCCCACTCGCCGCGCGATTCTGGATAACCTCGCGAGTTCGGCGCAAACGACTGGTGAACTGGTGGGTACATTCCCAAATCTGAGCAGATTCGCCGTGATGAAGCATCTCGGTGTGCTGGAATCGGCAGGACTCGTCAGCCACACCCGCAAGGGACGGCAACGTTTCAACCATCTGAATGCGGTGCCACTCCGCAAGGTCTACGAGCGCTGGGTCGGTCATTTAGACGATGGGTTTGCGGCAAGCCTGTTGCGCATCGGAGATCTGGCTGAACAATCAGAGAGGGAATCGGACATGAATATTTCCATGCGACAAGTCGAGATTCATCAGGAACACCGCATTCAGGCGGATGTGGAAAAGGTGTGGAGCATTCTCACCACACAGATCGGCGAATGGTGGCGCGTGCCTTACCGCATGTTCAGAGAAGGGTCCGAAATGACGCTGGATCTTCGTCCGGGAGGTGGTTTGGTAGAGAAAAAGGGCGATGCGTTCGTATTCTGGGCGCTGATAACGGCGGTGCATCCGGGCAAATCGCTAGAGCTCGATGGGCTGAACGGTCCGGTACAGGGTCGATTCACCTTCTCGATTGCTGAGGATGCGGGCCGCTGCCTCCTGAAGATCGACCACTCCACCATCGAGGTCGATGATGGCGAACCAGAAGGGTACAGCGGCGGTTGGGAACATCTGGCGAATGGCGTGAAAGAACTGGCGGAAGCTTAAACGAGAACGAGGCGGTCGAAATTCGACCGCCTCGTTTGCCGTTCCAACTAGTTCTTCGCCACGATCTGCGGCAAAATTTTCTCCGCCGCTTCCGTGAGTTCACCCACCTTGTATGGTGGGGCCAGGTACAGAACCATGTGCGTGACTCCTGCATCGACGAATGCCTGAATCTCGCGGACCGATCCCTCAACGTCATCGAGGTCCAGCTTGCGCTGCGCGCTCAGCTCGATTTCGCCGAAATCGCGTCCAACATCATCGCAGTGCTGCTTGAGCACCTCCACCTTGTGCTTGAAGGTCTCGAGGTCGCCACCGGAGTAGTTCCAGATATCGGCGTGCTTCGCCACGATCTTGAGTGTGAGTTGCTCGCCGCTTCCACCGATCAGGATCGGCGGGCCGGGTTTCTGTACCGGCTTCGGAGAGAGCCGGGCTCCGTGGAGTTGGTAGTACTTGCCATCGTAATCCACCGTTTCCTGCGACCACATCGCCTTGGTTATTTCGATCGCCTCCTCCAGCATGCGCAGGCGCTTGCCTGGAGTTGGAAGCTCGATGTTGCGGCTGCGATGTTCGAACTCGTTCCAGCCGGCACCATCACCGAATTCGACGCGCCCATTGCTGATCACATCCACTGTCGCTGCCATTTGCGCGTGCAGCGCTGGATCGCGATAGGTGTTGCAGCCAGTGAGCAAACCGAGCCGGATGCGTCTGGTGCTGGCGGCGAGCGCCGAGAGCATGGTCCAGCCTTCGAAGCAATCTCCCAATCCTTCGGAGTTATCAATTGGGTTGAGATGATCGAACAGCCAACCGTGGGTGAAGGCGGGAATCTCATCCGCCTCTTGCCATACGGCCAGAATCGATTCCCAGGTATCGTGCTGTTGGGCGGTTTTGAATCCGAAACGCAATGGGTACATGATTCTCGTTCCTTTCGGTATGTTCATCTGTATCTCATCTTCTCCCATTATGGGCATTGTGGAAATCACAAGCCGCAAGAATGAAGAATCGAAACAAATACCTCACTGCTAGAATCCGAAATGTAATCGCTCTGCAATGAGGAGAAAACAATGGCCGGTGTACGTGTATTGGTTGGCACCGCAAAAGGTGCCTTCATCTTAACATCCGACGAAGAACGCAAAAACTGGGATATCAGCGAACCATTGATGCCGGGAGCCGAGGTGTATCACATCAAGGGATCCCCGGTGAATCCGGATCTCATTTGGGCGAGCCAGCCAAACGACTGGTTTGGACAGCTCATCCATCGCTCGACCGATGGCGGCAAAACCTGGGAGAAAGTTGGCAGCGAGTTCAACTACACCGGCGAAACTGGCACGCACCAGTGGTACGATGGCACCCCGCATCCGTGGGAGTTCAAACGAGTTTGGCACCTCGAGCCCAGCCTCCACGATGAGAAGGTTCTGTACGCTGGTGTCGAGGATGCTGCCATGTTCAAATCACTCGATGGCGGCGATTCCTGGACCGAGCTCGATGGACTCCGTAACCACGCCACGGGTAACAACTGGCAACCGGGTGCCGGCGGTATGTGCCTGCACACCATTTTGCAGGATCCCGATAATGCCGATCGTTTGTATATCGCCATCTCGGCGGCGGGTGCATTCCGCACCGATGATGGTGGCGCAAGCTGGCTTCCGATCAACAAGGGGCTCCGCTCCGAATACATCCCGGATCACGATGCCGAGGTTGGACACTGCGTCCACAATCTGGCGCTGCATCCATCCAAACCGGAAACGGTTTTCATGCAGAAGCATTGGGATGTGATGCGAACTGACAATGCCGGTGATATGTGGACCGAGATCAGCGGCAATCTGCCGAGCGATTTCGGATTCCCAATTGTGGTGCACGCGCACGAGCCGGAAACCATTTATGTGGTGCCGATTTTGAGTGACTACTATCACTACCCGCCGGAAGGCAAGCTGCGGGTGTATCGCAGTCGCAACGGTGGCAATGAGTGGGAAGCCCTCACGAACGGCCTGCCGCAAGAGAACTGCTACGTGAATATCCTGCGCGATGCCATGAGCATCGATCGCCTCGATAGTTGTGGCATCTATTTCGGTACCACCGGTGGTCAGGTGTATGCATCTGCCGATAGTGGCGATAATTGGCAGGCGATTGTGAAGGACCTGCCGAAGGTACTCAGCGTGGAAGTGCAGACACTCTCATGATTCGTGTGATTATCCCTTCCCAATTGGGATCGCTCACAGATGCACCTCGAGAAGTCGATCTCGAGGTGGCTGAACCGGTGACTCTTGGCGGTGTGCTGGATGCGCTGGAAACGGCGTATCCAAGCCTGCGAGGATTGCTGCGCGATCCAGCCAGTGGCAAACGCCGACCGATGATCCGCTTCTTTGTTGCCGAAGAAGATATCTCCCACATCGCTATGGATGCCGATATCACCGAGCAACTGGATGGTGGTCGCGAATCCGTGTGGATCGTGGCGGCGATTTCGGGCGGAGCGGCTTAGCAGCTCGGCCCGGACCCACCGGATAACTTGTCCGAAGGAGAAACTGCACTGCGGTAGATGATTCCAGTACCGGACGCATCTACCGCGGAGCTATTTGAGAGATATTCATCACATGACGTTTACCGATTCCGACTATTGGAACATGATTCACGCGGAGCGCTCACGCGTGGCAAACATGCTGGAAGGTCTCAGTGAGGGCGACTGGCGTGCAACGTCACTCAGTTCAGATTGGGCAGTCGAGCAGGTCGTTGCTCACCTTACTGCAGCCGCAAATACAACACTGGTCAGCTGGCTTTTCAGTATGCTTCGCGCGGGGTTCAAACCGGAAAAGCACAATCAACGCCAGCTTTCTAAGTACCTCGGAGATAACCCGGCGGACACGCTGGAGATGTTCCGAGAATCGATGGCAAACACGAAGGCACCAACGAAGGATTACTGCGCCTGGCTCGGCGAAGTGATTGTGCATGGTCAGGATATCGCGCGTCCGTTGGAGATCCGATTGAATCCGGACCCCATGGCGGTTGAGCAGGTTGCCAAATTCTATGCAGCAAAGGACTTTGCGGTGAATAGCAAGAGCATGGCAAGCGGACTACGGCTGGTAGTAGCCGACTCTGACTTTACAATCGGAGAAGGCCCGTTGGTACAAGCACCACTGCTGGAGCTTGTCATGGCTATGGCCGGTCGGCCAGTGGATCTGCAGGAGTTCGAAGGCGATGGCGTAGAGGAACTCGGCAACCGGCTCACCTAGAGTTCTGGGGAAAGTTATCGATGCGAATATCTGAAAATACTGTGGATTCCTGGCTGGAATCTCTCGATGATGAACGAGCCGATGATGTGCGTGCACTCGATGCCATCATCCGGGAGGCGATTCCGAGCTCACGGGTGTTGTGGGTCGGGAAGTTTTGGGGCGGAACCGATCAAACCGTCATCGGCTATGGCGATCTGTATCAACCGCGGCCAAAAGGCGAAGTGGTTCACTGGTTCATCGCCGGACTCGCATTGCAGAAACAGCACATCAGCATCTACGTAAATGCCGTGAAAGATAGCAAGTACATCGGCCAGGCATACGGTAAGCAGCTGGGCAAGGTGAAATTGGGATCGGCCAGCATTGGTTTCAAAAAGCTGGCCGATCTTGATGTGGATATCCTACGTCAAATGCTGGAAGAAGCGAACGAGCTTGCCTCTCAAGCTCCGCAGTAGTTACTTCGATCAGACCTAACTATTCAAACCGGTATCTGGCCTGAACCGTGTTTTCACCTCGGGTGAACACGTGCACCACAGCCGGGGCCATTCGGAATACGAGCGCCCGATTATCGTGCGCATTAAGCAGAGCGCCATCTGTGACGGTGAAATGGAAGAACTCCGGGTACTTGCCGTGCAATCCTTCGGCGAGGTTCTCCAGCGATGCCTTATCGGTCACTTTCTCGAACTCACCGCGCGCGATCACATCCATGCCGGTCATGAACTCATTGCTACCGATATGCAGAGATGCCTTCGGGCTTGCGTTCAGGTTCTTCACCTTCTGCTCCATCTCGCCAGTGCAGAAAACGAATCCATCATCGGTCCAGATTCCTGCAACAGGGACGGTGTGGGGCGATCCATCCTCCATGACGGTTGTC
>JAFAEA010000112.1 GCA_023424355.1 Chloroflexota bacterium
GCTGTGACCCGTTCCAGCCAAACATGTTCAGCAAGTCGCTCTCGGAAGCATCGCGGAGACCGTCCAGCGTTATACCCAGTTCCCTCGCAACGGCTAATGCCAATGCGGTAATTGAAGGTGCGAAGCCAGGGGTTTGCTGAATGGCACAGACGGTCCGCAACATTTCCGCTGTACTCATCGCTGCACACCCTCCCACCAGTCGGCAAGCGTGATGCGGGAATCGAACACGGTGGCGGCCCGGTTCGGCAGCCACCGCAAGCGTTGCAGGTGCTCGGCGCCTTTGGGCAACGAATCGTGGTAGGTGACGATACGCTTGTCTAGCTCAGCTGCCTGTTGGAGGAACGCCGTTCTCTCACGTTCGCGCCGGGCCATGATTGATGTCATGGTTGGCGGCGGCGGCGCATCGTCCGCGAAATCGGTGCGGAACCACCGGAGTACACGCTGCAGGAACGACTCTGGACGCTCATCTGGTGGCGGTGGGGATTTCAGCAGTTCCACCAGCGCGCGAATCTCAACCTCTATTGCATCCAGCCGCGCCCAGAGCGCCTGGGTGCGCTCGCCGATCTCCTTGTCCAACTCCATCCACATCGGCATCACGCCGGCGTTCTTCAGGCGACTGAACGCGAGGTCATATTCGGGATTAACTTCCGTACGCCAGATTTTGATCGGCTTGCCCTGCTGCGGAAGGTCGTCGAATTCGCCGCGTGCCTCCATGCCGGCGATTTCTTCCTGGACATAGTCATCCCAGGATTTGATCTCCACGGAGCGAAAATCGTCGACCTTCCGAATCGGACTCATCCGGCATTCTCCAGCGCCTGTCCGAGATCGGCCAGCAGATCATCGATGTTCTCGATGCCGACGGACAGGCGAATCACTCCCCCATCAATGGCGAATTGCGTGCCACTCACGGCAAGGTGGGTCATGGAATCGGGGTGCTCGATCAGGCTCTCGACTCCGCCGAGGCTCTCCGCCAATTGGAAGATGCGGGTGTTATTACACACGGCAACGGCCGCTTCGCGGGTGTGCATTTTGAAGCTGACCATGCCACCGAAGTTACGCATCTGGCGCTTGGCACGCTCGTGGCCAGCATCTGCGGGCAAACCTGGGTAGTACACCTCGGCGACTTTCGGATGCTGATCCAGGAACTCGGCGACCGCCTGCGCATTCGATCCGTGGCGATCCATGCGCACCGGCAGCGTTTTGATTCCGCGCAATGTCAGCCAACAATCGAACGGACCGGGCACCGCACCGCAATCGTTCTGCTGACCTTTCAGCTTTTCGTACAGAGTCGGATCGTTGCCAACGATGGCACCGATAACCACATCGGAATGGCCAGCAAGGAATTTGGTGGCGCTGTGCACCACCAGATCGGCACCGAGTTTTAGCGGCAGCTGCAAGTACGGTGTGGCGAAGGTGTTATCCACCACCAACATGGCACCGGCTGCATGTGCGATTTCGGCGACTTCGGCGATATCAGCAACTGCCATGATCGGATTGGTTGGTGTTTCCAGCCAAACGATTTTGGTGTTTTCCTGAATACCATTGCGGATAGCCTCCGAATCGGTGAGATCCACCATGCTCACGTCAATACCATGACGACGTGTGTGTGCATCGAACAGTCGGAAGGTTCCACCATATGCATCTCGGGCCATGAGAATGTGCTGGCCCGGATCGAGCAACATGGCCACCTCGCGCATCGCAGCGGTACCCGTGGAGAACGCGAGCCCCCAAGCGGCTTCTTCCAATGAAGCAAGGCTCTCCTCAAACGCTGTCCGGGTAGGGTTTGATGTGCGGGAGTACTCGTAGCCTGTGCTGGCTCCAACTTCTGGCCAACGAAAGGTACTGGTCTGATACAGGGGAACAATCATCGACCCCGTTTGCTCGTCTGGATCCTGCCCAGCTCGGATGCACCGGGTTTCGATGCTGGTGTCACTCCAATCCTTGCCAGTAAAGAAGGTTTTATCCCCTGTATCGTTGCTCATTTATGTTCCCCACACTCCGTACAAGCCGTTTCCAGCATTGTGCGGAAAATGCGCGCAATTGTCGAACATTCTCTACCCTATCTTCCGGATCTCCGCCGGACTGGATCTGTTCGCGCCCGGAAAGGGACTCGCGAGCGCTGTTTCCTGCTTGCTGTGAATCAGATCTAGCCAGGCTTCCGATTCGGTGAGGGACAGATCGCCAGAAATTCGCCGCCGGACCAGTTCCTCCAACAATCGCTTCGCCATGGCGGCGGATTCAGGTTGATCACCATCGTTCGCCCGGAGATATTCATCGAGAAACTCCACGGGAATCCGAATAGTGCCAAAGCGATTGGTCGATTTGCCGATGCCGCGGAGGATCCGGTCACGCAATCGCCAGGGGAATCGAGCCAGCAGGTAGGGCACGAACGGTGCCGACTGATCCCAGCCGGCCAATAGTTCGGCGAATACGAGCCAGCACTCTTGCAGAACATCGTCCCGATCCCAGATTCCGGTGATGCTGGGCTCATTCGGCCACGGTTTGAGAATCGTGGA
>JAFAEA010000109.1 GCA_023424355.1 Chloroflexota bacterium
AGAGTGCGGCGAAGTGGAGTCCGATGAGGCCGGCAAGCAGCCACAGCATCTGATTCGGAAGCCACGGTGTCGCAATCAGCGCGAGACCGGCCACAGCGAACAGCAGTAACTGCCCTTGAATCCCTTCCTCAGAAATCCCTGCCACCGCCGCGATGATCGAGAGTACTCCGTAGATCGTCACCATCGCGATCAGCAAAATCCTGATTGTCATGTCCTGTTCCTCCAGCCTGCAAAAGTGTTTCGAGCTTGGAGGTCATCGTTTGGAATGCAGCAAGCGTTGCTTGCATCTCGTTGATTCGGCTTTCCAGATTGCTGGAATGCGTTGTCAACATCGATTGCACTTCTTGAATCTGCACGATTGTCTCCGGCGTCAGCACGGAGATATCGGTGATCTGGCGATCGATTTCCAATAGCGAACGAATTTCCGGGATCGAGATCCCCAGACGTCGCAGCCGCGAAATCGTGTCCAACTCGTCGAGATTCTGCTCGGAATAGATGCGCTGTCCCGATGAGCGGGTAGGGGTGATCAAACCCTCCTTCTCATAGAATCGGAGCGTATCAATAGATAATCCCGAGATGTTGCTCGCTTCTGCAATTCGCATCGGCTACCTCCAGAACAGAAGGTACAAGCTGGAGTTAACTCCAGGTCAAGGGTAGCAGCTGAATTGAGTGAAGTTGCCGATTACCCCTGGTTGCGAATGCGCGGATCGAGTGCGTCGCGCAGGCCATCGCCCAGAAGATTGAAGCCGAGCACGGTCAGGCCAATCGCGATTCCCGGGAACAATGCGGCCCACGGAGCGATCTGCAGAATGGTGTAGCCGGTGCTCACCATACTGCCCCAGCTTGGACTCGGGGGCTTGTTTCCGAGGCTGAGGTAGGCGAGAGATGCTTCGGCGAGTACAGCAGTCGCGAAGTTCAGCGATGCATGCACGATCAGCGGTGCGGTCACATTCGGGAACACATGCCGTCGCACAATCGTCCCGGAGGTCGCGCCAACCGAAAGTGCGCTTTCGATGTACGCAGTGTTGCGGATGGATAGCACCGATCCTCGTACCACGCGCATAAACGCTGGCGCATTCACCAGGCCGATGGCGATCATCACATTCACAATGCCATCGCCCATTGCCGTCATCAGGGCAATCGCCAGAAGAATCGTCGGGAAGGCGAAGAGCACGTCCATCAGCAGGGAGATGACGTTATCCAGCCAGCCACCGAAGTACCCGGCGATGAGTCCGAGCGTCACGCCGATAATGGCTGCGATACCCACCGAGATCACTCCGACCTGGAACGAGATGCGCGCACCATAGAGCAGGCGAGTGAATACATCGCGGCCAAATTCATCCGTGCCGAACCAGTGATCGGCGGATGGTGCCTGCCGAGCCGCCGAGGGCGCCATTTCGGTAGGTGTGTACGGGGCGAGGATCGGCCCAATAATGGCCACCACCAGAAAGAATGTGATGATGATGAGACCCGTGAGCGCCAGTGGCTGTTTCACCATCACCTGCCACCATGTGCGTTGTTTGCGTTGAACCTGGTCGAATGCGGCGAGCGTAGCCACCGCAGCAGATGTATCACTCATGGAGAGCGGTCCTTTCTACCGAAGTAGCGGCTAACGAGTCCGCAGTCGCGGATCGAGTACTGCATAGAGAATATCGACAATCAAACTGACCACCACAAAGATGGCCGCCAGCACAAGCGTGACGCTCTGCACCACGGGATAATCGCGATTCTGAATGGCTTCATAGATATACCTGCCAACTCCCGGCAGTGCGAAGATCTGTTCCACGATTACCGCGCCACCGAGCAGGCTCGCCACCTGAATACCGGCGACGGTCAGCACCGGGATCCCCGCATTCGGCAGCACGTGGCGCATCACCACCTTGCCTTGTTTCAACCCCTTGGCGCGGGCGGTGCGCACGTAATCCTGATTCAGCGTCTCCAGTACCGAGCTGCGGGTGAACCGCATCATCACCGCCATGAACGGCAGTGCGAGGCTGAGCGATGGCAGAATCATCAGTTTCAGATTCATCCATGGCTCATCGGTGAAGCTGCGGTAACCGACATTTGGCAACCACTTCAACTTAAAGCTGAACAGCAACACCAGCAATGTGGCGAGGAAGAAGTTCGGCAGCGAAATGCCCACCAGCGAGGTCATCGTCGTGAAGTAATCGAGCTTGCTGTTGCGGCGGATAGCGGCGGCAGTACCGGCAATGATGGCCGGAACCGTGCCGAGAATGGCCGCGAAGATGGTGAGCTGCGCCGTGACCGGCAGGCGGAGTCCGAGTTCCTGCGTCAGCGGACGTCCAGTGCGGAGGCTTTTACCGAGGTCACCAGTCACCACATGTTGCAGCCACTTCAGGTACTGCACCACATAACTCTGATCTAGGCCGTACGACCGACGGATATTTTCAATCTGTTCAGGAGTGGATCGCCGATCGGCACCCAGCAGCACCATCACTGGATCGCCAGGAATGAAGCGGACAATGATGAACGTGACCAGCGAGACCCCGAGCAGAATCGGAATCATCAGCAATACACGTCGAATAATGAACTTCAGCACGATGTAACTCCCACCCCGGGCACGTAACAACACGGGGTGGCGCCAGCACCGCTCCGTTGAGGCATTCTACGGGCAATCTGCTCCGGATGTAAATGTTAATCAGTGCCCTTTGATCAGGCTTGTTGGCGACGCACGATTTCCGCGATCCAGATGGGTGCAAAAGGTGAAGTGCAGTTTGGCGGAGTCGGATAATCCTTCAACACTTCCAGGCGTTCACCGATATCGATGGCTCGCGCCCGCAGCGATTCGTGTTGGATGCCAATTTCAGCGAGGGTGTTGTTCATTGCCCACTGCAATCGGTCTGGTGCATCCTTCATCTCCGCTTCGATGATGTCCAGCAATCCCGGCAGATCGAGGAGTTCCGGCTTCTTGCTCACCCGATCCGTGGTTAGTGCCCAGCCGGCGCTCGCCACCACTGGATCCGGATCGTTGAACCAGATTTCGCGCAGTGCATCTGCATGCGGACTCTTCTTCGCCATGTAGTTCACCAGCCAGTCGTGAACCTTGGGTACTCGGGCATCGCGCAGCATGGAATCGAGTTCATCCTGCGTGAACGACTTCGGTTTGATGATTAGCAACGCCACGAGTCGGGACGCAGTATCACCCGTCGCCCAGAGTTCCTTTGCCAATTCGGGCTGGGTCTTGAGCTCCTTGGCGATGGCGCGAAGTTTGGTGAGGTTCACACCGTGATCATCGCCGTGCTTTTCATTCACCGCGCGGATTTTGGGATCTTCGAGTGCGGCAAGTTCTGCCTGCACACTGGCCACTGTTGGCTCAACCACGGTGCACCTCTTTGCTAGGTCAGGAAGCCTGGGCGGCGATAACGGCTGCGCCGATAACGCCGCTGTAATCGCCAAGGCTGGCTTTCACGATTTCTACCTGCTCGCCGGCGTGTGGCAGTGCTTCGTGACGGGTCCAGTACTCGGCTGTTTCAAACAGCAGGTCGACGGAATCGATCACGCCACCACCGAGCACAATTCGCTGCGGATTCACGAAGTTCACCATGCTGGCGAGTCCGAGACCGATGTACTTGCCGGCTTCGACAATGGTTTCCGTAACCACCACATCCTTTGCCTTCACGGCCTTCTTCAACACACCACTCTTGATGGCAATGTTCGCATCGGTCGGATCGATATCCGGCATCAGCTTGGTCACTTCGCTCTTTCGACCGCGTCGCAGCTCGCCCAGAATCACCTTGGTGATCGCGGTGCGGCTGGCATAGGCCTCGAGGTGACCACGAGCACCGCAACCGCAAATGCGGCCATGCGCCTCGATAGTGGTGTGGCCGATTTCACCGGCATTGCCGCTGAACCCGGGCAGAATCTCGCCATTCTTTACAATAGCGCCACCAATGCCGGTACCAATGAAGATGCAGAGGAAGTCATCGCAGCCCTTGCCGGCGCCGAAATTGTTCTCGCCCACAGCGGCGATCTGCACATCGTTGCGAAGCACAGCCGGAATCTTGTACCGATCCGTCAGCTTTTTCGCCATCGGCAAATCCACAACGGAGCGACTCAAGTTGGCGGTACCGATGAGGAGACCACGCTTGGCATCGACCTGCCCAGCGATTCCCACACCGATTCCGGAGCAATCCTCGGCCTTGATTCCGGCATCGTCGAGCGCACCATCAACCACTTCGTAGATGCGTTCCATCAGCGCATCGCCGGTGTCGAAGGCGCTGGTAGCGATTTTGAACTCGCCCTTTACCTTGCCCTTGTCGACATCCACAATAGCCGCCAACACCTTGGTGCCGCCGAAATCAACGCCGATTGCATAATTTGCTTTGCCCATGTGCATTCCTTCCGTCTCAAGAGGCGAGAGAATCGAATTGCTTCACCACTTCGCCGAATGCCGCTATTGTGTCAGGTGTGCAGGCATCCAGGCCACAAACGAAGTGAGAAAGTCCCAGTTCACGGAAGGCATGCAAGTGCTGTGCCTTGTCTTCTACTGAGCCCTCGAACGCATTTGGTCGGCGACCCAGGTTTTCGCCCATCGAGATATTGCCCCCGGCAGTGCGGATGAGCGACTTCGGATCGCGACCCTCGGCCTCGCACGCTGCATCGACTTTCGCCATCAGTTCGGCGATTTTGCTGGTATCGGCGTGCCACACGGTGTTCCAGGCATCCGCGTGTTTGGCGATGATGCTCAACATGCGATCGCCAGAGGAGCCTACGAGGATTGGTGCGCCGGTCGATCGTGGACCGCGTGGTCGGTTGACGGCGTCCTTCGCCTGGAAGAACTTGCCCTCGAGCGTGCCGGTGCCATCGCGCAGCATTTGCCGCATGATATCGATTGCTTCCTCGAAGCGGCTCACGCGATGGTCCCACGGGTAGCCAAAGGCATCGTATTCCGGCTTGTGCCAACCGGCACCGAGTCCAAGAATGAAACGGCCACCGCTAATCTCATCGATCGCTTCGGCAGTCTTGGCGATGAGTGCCGGATTGCGGAATCCTGTGCACGCCACCAGCGATCCGATCTGCACATCGGGCACCGCTGCCGCCACACCGGCCATCATGGAGAAGGCTTCCCACACACCGCGGACATCGCCATTCTCGGCGTTTTCGAACAGGAAGTGATCCGCGAACCAGATCGCCTCGAAGCCGACTTCGCGTGCGGTCTGCGCCATCTCCACAAGATCGGTGAAGCGCGGGGTGTCGCCGAAATGGCTGGCTTCACCCATCGGCAGCATCAGGCCAAGACTCATCGGGCGGTTGGAATCGAACCAGACCGGGGTAGTGATTGTGCTCATTGGTAGAACCTCGTATATGCAAAACGGAACTACCGGTACGGTAAATGACTCCGCCCATCTACGCCATAGCATCCCCAACTCTCACGGAATTCGGCCCGACCGGTTGCATCATCGGCCACGGCGTGTAAAACTCCGCTTGGAATACCGACTGAAAGAGTCGGAATTGATATCAAATGTTTCGCCAGAGGGAGTTCAACCATGAAATTGACGCGTCGACAGTTCTCGCACGGTCTTGGCCTCGCTGCCGTTGCTTCACCGCTGGTGGGCGGTCGAGCTCTGGCGCAGACTCCTGCTGCTTCGCCGGCTGCTTCGGGGTGGTCGTTCACCGATTTCCGTGACGTCACCGTGAAGTTGGATGAGATGCCTGCTCGCGTGGTTGCGCAAACCACTTCGGCCGCATCGCTCTGGGATTTCGGAGTAGAGTGCGTCGGATTCTTTGGTCCGAACGATTACGGCACCGATTTTCAGTTCCCGCAGGTGGGCCGTATGGATGTTCCTTCCATGACCCAGTTCGGAGATTGGGGCGAGCTCGATCTGGAAGGTCTCGTTGCCACCGAAGCCGATGTGTATGTGGATATCTTCCGTGGCGGCGAAGCGCTCTGGTATCTGGGCGATGCGGAGACCGAGGAGCGGGTCCGGCAGATCTGCCCGACCATCGGTATCGATGCCAATGGTGTGCCATTCCTGGATACTGTCCAGGAATTCGAACGCCTCGCAGTCGCGCTCGGTGCGGAGCCGGAAGGCGATGCCATTGCCGAGAGCAAGGCAGCTCTTGCTGAAGCCGAGACGTTGTTCAAGGAATCGCTGGCCGGTAAAGAGGGCCTGAAAGTGGTGCCCATCAGCCTCAATCCGGATGGTAGCGCGGTGCTCTGGAATGGAAACTGGTTGGCCGATCTGCAGTACATGCAGGATCTTGGTATGACCACGGTGGATGTCGGTGTCGCTGACGATGTGCCCAACCTTGCCATTTCCGTAGAGCAACTGGGCGAATATCCGGCCGATGTGTATCTCGTGGATTCTCGCGAAAGCCTGGAAGATTACGAAGCGGTCGCTATTTGGAACACCCTTCCGGCTGTGCAGGCAGGCCAGGTGGGATGGTGGTATTCCTCGGTGTTGTACTCGTATCGCAGTCTTGCCGAGGTACTGACCCTGAACAGCGAAACGCTGGCCAAGGCTCAGCCACTCTCATAACAGGGCAGCGCTCCTCGACTTGTCGAGGAGCGCTGTTTTTGCACTAATCCTTCGTATCGCAGATACAGAATGGGTGTCCGGCCGGGTCCTTCATCACCGTGAAGCCGCGTTCCACATCTTCCTGAGTGGCGCCGAGTTCGATGGCCTTGGCCACCATCTCCTCACGACTATCCGTATGGAAATCGATGTGAATTTGCTGTCCGCGCTCCTGGGTTGGCCAAGTCGTTGGTTGATAGTCCTCAACTTGCTGTATCAGCACCATCAAACCGGAATCAGAGACCAGCGCCGGCGCCATACCGCCAACATCCTGAGGTCGAAGGTCGGCAAGCTGCCAATAGAACTTCCAGAGTTCTTCCCCGTTCGGACAATCAAACGTAATCGCCGCTAACGCGATCCAAACTTCGGTATCCGCGTGCGGTGGCTCTGGCACATTGAAGAACGGCGTGCACATACAAAACGGATGCCCAACCGGATCCAGCATCACGGTGTATTCGGATTCATCCGGTTGATCCTCAATCTTGGTCGCACCAACGGAAATTGCATGCTCCACTGCGGCCGGGATATTATTGGTCACCATTTCGAAGTGAACCTGCTGGCCCCGCTCCTGAGTCGGCCACGTAGGAGGCTGGTATCCCTCAACCTCCTGGAACCATATCTCCACGTCCTCGCCGGGAAGGTAGATAAAATCGCCGCGGTTATCGACGTTCAGTAGCTTCGCATAGAACTCGGCCAGTGCCACGGCATCGGGGCAATCGACCGCAATGCTATCCAGTACAAGCTTGCTCATTTCGGGGGTCCCTTCTCTTCCACAGGCGCACGCTTTTGCATTGATTAGTCGCCTGCACGTTTATGCTAGAAGAGAGCCCGGCCAACACTTGTCCGCATTTACCTGGCCTCGAATCTGGCGATTTCCCTGCCGATCCACTCCACGGAAGCCGATGTTCTGGGCTCGAGGCCGATCACAAGGTGCCGGATACCAAGCTCGCGCACCCCATGGAAATAGCGCTGCACGTCGTCCGATGATGTATCCGCAGCGAACCGCACACTGCCGGTACGGATGAGACTTTGCGGATCTCGTCCAATCGCCACGCACGCGGCATCGAGCCGGGCGAGGAGGGGGATGTAATCGGCGGGCGATGCTTGCCAGTCGCTATTCCAGGCATCGGCATATTTCGCCACACTCTTCACCAGCCTGTCGCCATTGGTGCCAATCAGGATGGGCGCGCCAGTTGATCTCGGACCTCGTGGCTTGTTTACGGCATCGCGAGTTTGCCAGAACGTTCCGTCGAGGCTCGACTCGCCGGTGCGCAGCAATCCGTGGATGATCTCGATGCTCTCCTCGAACCTGCTCGCCCGATGATCGTATGGATAGCCAAACTGCTCGTATTCCGGTTTTGCCCAGCCGGCACCAATACCGAGGATGAACCGACCACCGCTGATTTCGTCGATCATCTCGGTCATCTTGGCGATGAGCCCCGGATTGCGATAGCTCGCAGCGGTCACAAGTGGACCAAGCTGCACATTCGGTACGGCATTCGCGATGGCCGCCATGAGCGTCCATGCTTCCCACGTGCCAACCGTTTCACCGTTCTGCTCGTAGCTGAGGTGATCGCCAAACCAAAGTGCCTCGAATCCCACTTCGCGCGCGAGTTCCGACATCGCCACCAGATCGGCGAAGCGAGGGGTTTCGCCACCCATGGTGCCCTCGCGCACCGGCAGCATGATGCCGAAACTCATTTCACCGGCGGAATCGAACCAAACTGGGGTATGGTGCATGAAGTAACCTCTCGATCAAACTCAACTACGGAATAGATGTCGGGTTCGCCATCGCGAACGGAGGGTGCATGACAAAGAGCCATAATCATCGTACTTCACTGGTGAGTCGACATCTGGCAATACCGCTTGAAGCGGCTCTGCTTATTTCCAGCGGAATTGGTCTGGCGTTTGGTGCCCCGGAACTGGGGCTCTGGATGCTGGTGATCTGGATGGTGATCGCCACCAGTTACATCGTGCTCGCAGTACGACGGTTGATGCTGGCGCTATCGTCCCCAGAACTCAACCAGATTCTGCTACCACAGGATGGCAGACGCATGGGCATCTGGGGCGGTGGTGTGCATGTAGATGTGATCGTTATCGGCATCGCAGCCAGTATGGGGATCGCGGCGGCGATCGTTGTCTCACAGGATGCGAGCCTGAACGCCCACCCGGTGATCGCGCGGATTGTGGCGGCGTTCAGCATTGTGCTGGCCTGGGCACTGGTGCAGATCGGTTTCGCTCGGCTGTATGGGGTGTACTTCTATCTCAGCGAAGGAGGTGGCGGGCTGGATTTTCCCGCCACTCCCGAACCCGGGTTGATCGAGTTCACCTTCTTTGCCTTCGGTATCGGCACGGCATTTCAGAACTCAGATGTCGAGGCCACCAATGCGCAGATGCGAATGATCATTCTGATTCATTCGATCACAGCGTTCCTGTACGGATCGGTTCTGATCGCATTCCTGGTGTCGCTAATTCCGGCCAGCTAGTCGATTGGCATCCGCTTCAGTTGCCACGTTCCCAGCAACAGAGAAATCACCACAATCACAGCAATGGTGATCACCACGCGGGTGGGGTCAGCGGCGTTATCGACACTAATACGGGCATCGTCCAGAAGTTTGCTGAACATGCTGCGGCTGTAGTGACTGATGCTGAAGCTGCGGATGCCCGGCAGGAACCCGGAGAGCGCGCCCTCCCAGATGGTTACATAGAACATACCCACCAACAGGGTGCGGCGGATAACCAGGCTAAGCGCAAGGAAGATGCTGCCAAAGCCGAAGATTCCCACGGCGCTTCCGGCCAACATCGGCCAAACCAGATCCTTCATCGCATCGATATTGCCCCAGGAGAGCACAGCCCAAACGATAGCAATGCTGCCCCAAACAACCGGGATGGCTACCAGGATCACCGCCAGCAGCTTCTCGAACATGATGCGGAAGCGGCTGATCGGCTTCAGCACCAGAATGTACAAGGTTTTGTCATCGATCTCGTCACCGAACGCGGCCGAGGCCAACACCAATACCGAAATCGGCATCAGCAGGGTCACGTACATCGTCAGGAAGATGGTGTTGGACATGAGTCCGCG
>JAFAEA010000195.1 GCA_023424355.1 Chloroflexota bacterium
TTGGTGGTCATCAAATGTGAACATGCTGATCTGGCTCTGGCTGCGGCACGGCAAATTCCAAATCAGGGTGCCTGCGAGCTTCGACCGATTATCGGATAAGGTGGAGCGAACCACCACGGCTTTCAATGAACAGGGAGATACCTATGAAATACATGATCATTCTCTTCGGCGAAGAATCCGGTTTCGATAACATGTCGGAAGACGACGTGGCCAAAATGATGCAGGCACACGAGGATTTCGATACCTGGTGCGAAGCAAACGGAGTAACCGTAACCTCCGGTGAGGAGCTGACTTCTTCACCCAATGCGATGACATTCGGCGCCGATGGTACCGAGACTGATGGTCCGTTCCTGGAGATCAAGGAACAGATCGGTGCCTATTACGTCATCGAGGTGGATTCGCTGGAAAAGGCGAAGGAAGCCGCTCGTCGCACGCCGAACTATGGACACATCGAGCTGCGACCCGTCGTAGATCACAGCAAATCCTAGCATCATTACGAATATCCCATAATGAAAGGCAACTCCATGCAATACATGATTCTCCTGTTCGGATCGGAAGAAGGCTGGGACGAAGCCAGTGCTGAAGATTACGCCGAGGAACTGAAGAAGTTCGATGCCTTTGAGGCCTGGGCGGACGAGAACGATGTCAAAATCCTGCACGCTGCCGAGCTGGCACTCTCACCAGCCGCCCACACAGTAACGAAGGATGGTGCCGAAACAGATGGACCGTTCCTTGAGATCAAGGAGCAGCTTGGCGGCTACTACATGATCGAGACCGATAATCCGGAGCTCGCGAAGGAAGCCGCCCGCCGAATGCCGAACTTTGGTGCCAACGAACTCCGACCTCGCGCGGTACGCAACTAGCCGCATGGCAACTGAGGCAGCCATTCAGGCGGAGATCGAACACCTCTATCAGGGAGATTGGGCGAAACTGCTCGCCACCCTGGTGCGGCAAACCCGCGATCTGGATACCGCCGAAGATGCCTTGCAGGAGGCGATCGCACGAGCGATCGCCTCCTGGCCCGATACCGGTATTCCCGCAAATCCGGCGGGATGGGTGAGTACCACTGCCCAGCGAATTGCAGTGGATATCGCCCGTAGAAACGCATCGTTTCAGGGAAAACTGCCGCAGCTGGTGATTCCGGACGAACGGGATCTCTCCCTGCACGCGGTGGATTTGGCCTTCGGCGATGACCGCCTCCGCCTCATCTTCACCTGCTGCCACCCGATTCTCGCGCCGGAATCCAGACTGGCGCTCACCCTCCGCATGATCTGCGGTTTGAGCACCAGCGAAATCGCCGCGCTGTTCTTGGTGCAGGAATCCACCATGGCGGCGCGGATAACCCGCGCCAAGAACAAGCTCACATCCAGCGGTGTGCCATATCAGATTCCGGCACCACAGGATCTGGAGCAACGTCTTCACGATGTGCTGGCTGTGGTGTATTTGGTCGCGACTTCGGCGCACACGCCGGGAAGCGGGGTGAGGCTGCACAACACTACCCACATGAAGCTCGCCCTCGATCTCACCAGGGTGCTGCAGGATCTGATTCCGGAGCATCCGGAAGTGATGAGCATGCGGGCGCTGGTGCTCCTGGCAGAGGCGAGGAAGGATTCCCGCATCGATGCTGCTGGCAATGCGCTACCTCTGGAGCAGATGGATCGCTCGCTGTGGGATGCCGATCTCATCGCCGAGGCGCAACAGTTGGTGACTCGATCTATGCTGTTATCACAACCTGATACGGTTGGTTCGTATACGTTGCAGGCCGCGATCGCGATGGTCCATGTCGAGGCGAAATCCTATGAAGCCACCGACTGGGCCCAGATCGCCTCGCTCTATGCCGTGCTCAATCACAAATATCCCGGCTCGATCGTGCGGTTGGGATACGCCATCGCCATTGGTATGCGCGATGGCGCCGAAACGGGGCTGGCAATGATCGAGCAATCCGGACTGGAATCGGCGCTTCCGAACTATCCAATGCTCGCCGCCGCAAAGGCGGATCTCCATCGCCGCATTGGCAACCGGTTTGAGGCAGCCACTCAGTACCGTCGGGCTGCCGAACTCACCGGTAACACCACGCTGATGCGCTGGTTCCTTGTTCAGGCCCACGAGATGGAAGCGTGAGGCTCTCTACTGCCACCTCACCGTAAGAAACTCGTCGCCATGACCGAGTGTTTTGGCGGTGACGATCACATTCTCCCCAGCCGTTTCCACAAGATGATCCGCAGATTCCACCACTGCCTTATCGGTGTGGAGGCAAACAGCATCGCGCTCACCAGTGAGTCGCAACACCAGGCCGTTGTCGAGTCGTTTGGCGATTTCGGCGGTACTCCACACCACTGTGACATCGGCCAACTGCACATTGACCGGCAGCATCACGCCATCCCGCTTGCGCAGGCAGATTTCGCGACCGTCAAACAGCGATTCGCCGTTTAGATGGATCTTCGTGGATTTGTCGAATCCATCGAAGTTGAGCGCATGGATGAAAGTTTCGCCCTCCGGAGTGGAGACAGAGCTGAGGAAAATGTTGTTCGCTTCGTTGGTGTGGCGTAATCCTCGCTCAACGCCCAGCTGTTCCAGCAGCGTGTTGAGGAAGCCGATTTGCAACGGGATCTCGCCCGTGATGACAATGGCGCGACC
>JAFAEA010000136.1 GCA_023424355.1 Chloroflexota bacterium
TTATCCTGCCGACCCCGGCGTACATGCCGTTCCTGTTCATTCCGGGCATGTTGGGTCGCGAAATCATCGAGGTTCCCATGCTGCAGACTGGTAATGGCTGGGAATACGATTTCGATGGAATCGAACATGCATTTCGCGATGGCGGCGAGGTGCTTATCGTCTGTAATCCACACAACCCGATCGGGAAGGTGAGCAGTTCAGACGAAATGGAGAAGCTCGGCGAGATTGTTGCACGCAACGACGGGCGAGTGTTCTCCGATGAGATCCACGCTCCGCTCCTGTACAGCGGCCAGAAGCATGTACCCTACGCATCTGTGAACGAGGTTAATGCCGGTCACACCATCACCGCCATTGCGGCCAGCAAGGCCTGGAACCTGCCAGGTCTCAAATGCGCCCAACTGGTGATCTCGAACGACGACGACGCCAAACATTTTGAGGAAAGCGGAGCCACATGGCAGGCCCACGGGGCCGCAGGAATCGGTGTGGTGGCCAGCACCACAGCCTTCAACGAAGGCGAGCCCTGGCTGAAGGACACACTTGCGTACCTCGAGGGCAACCGCGATGCACTCGAGGGCCTGGTGGCCGAGCACCTGCCGGGTGTAAAGTACCGCAAGCCGGATGGCACGTACCTCGCCTGGCTCGATTTCACTGGTACCAAGGTTCCGGAGGATGTGGGAGCCTTCTTCCGCGACAATGCCAAGGTGGCCATTACTGATGGCTCCGCCTGTGGCGAAGTTGGTAAGCGCAATGTTCGCTTCAATTTCGCCATGAGTCGACCATTGCTTGAGGAAACGATCGCAAAAATGGGTGAAGCTCTGAAGTCGCTGGACGACGCATAGTCGTCCTGAGATCATTCGCCCCCGCATCCGAAGCTCGGATGCGGGGGCGCAGTTCCTTAATGAGGGGACACCTGTCCTCGTTAGAGTTGATCCACCCGAGCCGGAGTATCTCCGCGGGTCAACATCAACTGGGTGACCAGAATCACGGACGCGCCGGCGAGAATCAGCACCGGAATAATTCCCCATCCCACGCGATCGGCCAATGCGCCGGAAAGCACCGGTAGGATCGCGAACATGAATGTGGAGCCGCTCACCAGATAGCCGATTGCGTATTGGCTTACGGATGGTCCAAATCGATTAGAGGAAGCCGTCATGATCAACGGGAAGATACTGGCGACTCCGAGCCCCACCAGTCCCGCGCTGATCCACGAGAGCATCTCCACATCGGGAATCATCATCGCTGCAGCGGCAACCAGCATCACTGTTGAGACCAGTTGGGTACGTTTGGGATCCGTATCTGGCCAGAATACCGGCACCAGAATCCGGGCTGCCGTGAGGCCGATCCAGTAAATGCCGAGCGCGATGGCAGCGGTACTGTTGCTCACCTCGAATCGCTCAATCATCATGGTGGTGATCCACGCCGAGGCGAGCGCTTCCACGGTGGCATTACCCATCATCATGAGAATACTGAGCTGCACCCTGGGCATGCGGAGCACCGCTGAGCCGGTCACGCGACTGGACTCATCGGAATCTTCGTGTTCAGGGGTGGTGCGGGCCTTCCATACACTGCGAGTGAGGATGAACACCAATGCCATCAGCCACAGTACTGCAGCAATGGCTGCAAATCCCCAGCGCCAGCCGAGTCCGCGATTGAACGCAAATGCCATCACGAACGGACCAGCCAACGCACCGACTCCGTAGAACGCGTGTAGCCAAATCATGTACTTCGGCGCCAGATTCTGGGCCGCAAACAGATTCAATGCCGAATCGATGGCTCCACTGCCGATGGAAATCAGAATCACCGCCGGAATGATCATCCAAAACATCGGCGCGGTGGCGTAGAGGGTGAGACCGGTGCCGACCAGGATGGTGCTTCCAGCCAGCAATTGCGCGAGGGAGAGCCTGCGCATGATGGCGCCCATCATCGCGCTGCTGGCAATATATGCCACGGCACCGGGAATATTGAGGAATCCCACCGAGGCATTGCCGCGATTGAACTGATCGCGAATCGCTGGCCAGGCACTGCCATACAGCGCATCGGGCAATCCGATGCTAAGGAAGGCAGCGAACACCAGCACCAGTACTGCTCTGGAGGCCCCAGGTTTGTCGCTCATGGACTAATGCACCGTGTCGGCGAAACCTGTTCGGGATCGCAATTGCCAATCGAGGAATACCACCACCACAGCGATCGAAGCGATCACAATCGGAATCGCGATGAGGCTCGTGTTCTCAGCGATCAACCCGGCAAAGCTGGGCACAATTGCGCCTGCGGCCGTAGCCGCACTCACCTGGAAGCCGATGGTATGAATGGCGACCTGGCGGCCGTACCGATGCGGTGTGAGCGTCATCAGGTTCGGGAACATCGGGGCGTTTCCGAGTCCGAAGAGCACCACACCGATCTTCGTCATCCATGCGGCATCGGGGATCAGCAGAATCGCGGCGACGAGCATCGTCCATGCTCCTGCCTGAATCACGCGGGCTGTTGGCACCTTGCGGAAGATCACAGGGATCAACAATCGCCCGACACCAACGGCACCCCAATACAGACCTGCCCACACGCCGGCGGTGGCAGCGGGTTCCAGGAATCGCTCACGGAGGAGGGTGGCAGTCCAGATTCCGACCGAGGCTTCGATACCAACCATGGTAAAGAAGAGCCCGATCTGCAGCCAAACCAGCGGCATTCGTAACACTCTACCGGCCGGAATGCGGCTTTGTTCTT
>JAFAEA010000225.1 GCA_023424355.1 Chloroflexota bacterium
GGGTTGGCCCGCCCTGGTTTTCAGGCACGAAGTACCAATCGCACACCACGCTCTGGTTCTCGGCAACCGTGATGGTTCCCTTGCCACCTTCAAATGTATTCGGGATCTCCGCATTCGTGGAAGGATCTGAGCAGTACAGGAATACCGTGCCGAAATCCTGCGGTGGGCCGCCAGCAATCACATACTGACCGGCTGGCAGCTCGGTGAATCGGGCAATGGCCGGTCCAGGAGTGCGCTCAACCACGGCATCGGCAGTGACATCGCCGTTCGGACCGCTGATGGTGAACTGCTGATCGCTGGTGCCATTGGCATGACAATCGGCATACCAGCTGCTGCCAGAGTAATCCGGCGGGCACACGGAGAGGTGCATCTCGATCGAGGCGCCGGTGACATCTCCACGGAGATTATTCGGCACAACGAAGATTTCGCAGTTGATTTCCTGACCACTAACATCGCTGAAGCTGGCGACGCCGCGCTCGCTCAATGTCATGGCGTTGTAGGCACCACCATCGGTGGAGCAGAAGTAGTACTCAGTTGCGGATTCGCCAGGAATCTCGCTATAGAGGCCCCAATTACCGGCGGGAACATCGGCGATGGTCGCCTCGCCAGTCGGCAATGTGGCACCTGTGTAGCGAGCGGTGTCGTTCTCCACCGTCATCACCACGTTCTCGTTGCCAACCGTGCAGTTGGTGCGGAAGGCATCGAGCGAGCTGGTATCCCAGGTGGCGTCCTCGGCGGCACAGGCCATCATCTTGATATTGAAGGTGGAGGTTTCAGCTGGCGCGGTGGTAGCAGTTGGCGCTGGCACCTCATCTGTTGGCGTATCGGAAGCAAGCACGCCAAACCACTGGCAATTGAAGGCCTCACCCGCATTCAGATCCTGGAAGCTGTTGATTCCACCTGGTGGGAATGGCTTCTCGTACACATCGCCACCATCGAAGGAGCAGAACAGGTACTCACCGTAGCTATCCGGATCCAGATTGGTGTAAATGCTGAAGTTCTCGGGTGCGTGCGTAAAGGTAAGCACACCCTCGCCGTTCAGCGCCGGATTGGTCTGGCTTTGGTCGTTGTTCAGCACGGTAAACGCTGGGCCGGGTGACGTGAAGTTCGTGCAATTATCGACCAACGCCTGATAAGTGCGAGTGTCATCCGGGAAATCACCGCGGGTGCAATCGCGATAGGTGATATTGAAGGTCACATCATCGACTGCAGCCGGTGCCTGATCTGCCGGTGGCTGATCAGCGGCGGCATCTTCTGTCGGCGAAGGCGCTGCAGTTGGTGCCTGCGTTGCCTCCTGGGTAGGAGTTTGCTCAACTGGCGGTTGTTCGGCATCAGCAGGAGCATCCGCCGCGCTCACACCAAACCACTGACACTTGAAGTTTTCGCCCGGCAGCAGATTGGTGAACTCCACAATCCCGCGCTCTGGGTGGAAGTCCTTCTCGTACAGCGGCTGTCCCTCGTATTCGCAGAAGAGATATTCACCGTAGGTATCCATGCCAAGATCGGTGAACATCTGGTAGTTACCAGGGTTCAACGTGAGCATGAGCTTGCCCTCAGCATCGAGCTGATGCTCGGTCACGGGCTCTTCGGCGACATTGATATCGCGCACGTTAAAGGTAGGAGGATCAGTCGCGATACCGGTGCAGTTGGCCTGCAGATCAGTAATCTCACGATTCTCATTCGGGAAATCGCTGCGAGAACACTCACGGTAGGTGATTTCCATAGTCGGCTGGGCACCAGATGGTGTTACCCATGCCTGACACACGATATCTACATCGCCATCGTTGCGAACCTGGAATGCGTTCGCGGCGCCATCGGCAGATGGAGTAACGGGTACCTCAGTCTCTGTACCGCGCTGGCGACACTCGAAGAAGAAATTGTTCTGATCTGTGGGCAGATCAATCGCGAGGCGATACTCACCGACCGGAATCTCGCCGGTGTTGATCACGCCAAGACCGGTTCCATCCGGATTCTGGGCGACCGATGTCTTCGGCAGATCAATACCCAGTGCAGGATCGACCGATGTGACATTCACATTGGTACCGATCAACGCGGAATCACACCCCGGAATCAGATCGCTGGGATCGGCCGGAGCATCTGGTGGACATTCCACCAGCAGGAGTTCAATTGCCGGGCCGGGCTCGGCCTGGGCAACATCTCCTGTGGGGGTCAATCCATTTTGCGCAGCCACACCCATTGGTGTGATTGAGAACAGCATCATGATCAAACCGATCATGGACACCCAGCGCATACGAGCTGAACGATTTATGGACATTCTGTTTCCTTCCTCTGCCACACCCTGCATCGAGATTGCGGCACGCAATCTTTGTGCCCTGTGTACTTGCAAACGATTGAGCCAGCCGCCCGGTTTCGCAAGTCCCTGACACTCGAGTACGTTCCCCACAATCATACAGGTTGTGGCCAGCCGGGAACGGCTATTGCAATTCGGACAGCGCAGGAGTATTCTTCCGCATTGTTCAGATTCTGATGAGACTTCCTCACCGAATTGCTGGATGCGGGCAGCGGCCATTGCCCACCTCACCCAGAGTGCACCCGATGGATAGCGCCGAGAAGTCGCCAGATTCCCGTCGAACCGGTCAAACCAGCCAATCTAAAACCGAATTCCGACCCGACTTGCAAGACATGGTGTCGGAGCGGGGACGACTCGCCGGAGACCGATATGTGCGCGTGGTACGCCACAATTCGGATGACTTCCGCGTGGCGGGCCCGAATGTGCTCGTTGCCGCGCCAGACGATGGCGATGATCGATCGCCGTTTGGCCGAGGCTACTTTCGTTTCAAACGATGGATGATCGGCGAGCCGATTCGCTCCTCGGAAGCCGAGCACGAGCGCCTCACGAATGTGAAGGCGCTGGCAGTGCTCAGCTCCGATGCTCTTTCGTCCGTCGCCTACGCAAGTGAAGAAATCCTGCGCGTGCTGCTGATTGCTGGTTTGGGAGCTCTGAGCCTCAGCCTGCCAATTGGCGCAGGAATTGTGTTGCTGCTGCTGATTGTGGGGGCGAGCTATCGCCAAACGATCAAGGCCTATCCGCATGGCGGCGGTAGTTATATCGTGGCGAAAGACAATCTGGGAGACCGACCGGCATTGGTCGCGGGTGGCGCCCTCCTGGTGGATTACGTGCTTACAGTCGCCGTTTCTGTAAGTTCGGCCGTGGGAGCGCTGGTTTCTGCCTTCCCGAGTGTTCACGATCATCTGGTGTACTGGGGGGCATTCTTCATTCTGCTTATCACCGTGCTGAATCTGCGCGGTATTCGAGAATCCGGCAGCATTTTCGCCGTGCCTACCTACTTGTTCCTGTTTGCAGTTGCCGCACTCCTAATCATCGGCATCGCTCGTAACGCCAGTTCTGGCTTCGAGGTACACGAGCCGCAACGGGAAGCATTGGTGGGATCCGGAAGTATCACCATCTTCCTTATATTGCGTGCCTTCAGCAGTGGTTGTTCGGCACTGACCGGTGTCGAGGCCATCAGCGATGGTGTGCCGGCCTTCCGCAAACCGGAATGGCAAAACGCGCGGACCACGCTCACCTGGATGATCGGAATTCTGGCGGTGACATTCGCCGGTATCACCTTCCTCGCGCATCAATATGGCGCAGTACCAATGGAACAAAGCGAGGCGGGTTACGAAACCGTCGTCAGCCAGATCACTCGCGGTGTATTCGGTGGAACCAATCCAGCGTATTACTTCATGCAGTTCGCCACCATCGCGATTCTGGTACTGGCCGCGAATACGGCCTACAGCGATTTCCCGAGGCTCGCCTACTTCATGGCGCGTGATCAGTACATGCCTAATCAGTTCATGTTCCGTGGAGACCGCCTGGCGTATACCTTCGGAATTGTCACCCTCGGCGC
>JAFAEA010000278.1 GCA_023424355.1 Chloroflexota bacterium
TATCGGCATAGGTGTCGTACAGCGGAGAGAACGCGTGAGGATCCTTTTGCGCGCGTTCAATGAGCTGCAGTTCTCTCTCCGCCGGGGTCATGGCGCGCTGCTCGCGGGCAGGGCTGGCACCAATCGATGCTGGCACAGTATTCGGTTCCAGCGCGATGGATAGTGCTCCGCCACGTTTACGCATGTCATTCCCCGTTCACCCGTTTCGTTCTGTGCGTGTACACATAGGGTAAACGGATAGGCACGAAAAACATTGCACCCACCGGTGAAAGTGAGTGCAATGTGGGTTTTGTTGATCGAAGTGGGTGACTAGTCCAATCCTGGAACGAATGATATGGACGGGATTACTCCTTGCGAGTCTGCCGGCGCAGCGAGTTCAACGGGTATCCATTCCTCGCTGGACGGTGGGAGTATCCAGTTGCCGTATGGTTCGAAGGTTTCGAGCGCCATGTAACCGTCGGGAGCCACTGCAACGGATACCGCCGTCACAGATTCTCCCTCCATGGGAGGCGGTGTGACTTTGACCAAATCCGCATTTCCATCCGAATCAATCAGATTCCAAATCGAGTCAGGCGAAAACGCCAATACAGTGATATTTCGATCATTGCCCCAACTGGAGTAAGAGAACCCGTTTGGATCTGACTCGGGTACATCGATGCTGCCGAGCTTTTCGCCCGTTACTGCATTGTATGCGGTGCGATCGGTCTTTGGATCCCATTCAAGGCTGGTGACCAGGAGCAAGGTGGTACGTTCAGTGGCCATGCTGGAACCAGCGAACATTTCATGCCCGTCGAGCAGAATCTCATTGCCACTTGTCAGGTTGATGATTGTAGTTTTTGGATGAAACACACCGCTTGCAGCCTCTTCAGCATGGCTAATAGCGACTGTGTGGCTGTCTTCGGTGAGCACGAGCCCCTGAATCTGGTCACCTTCAAACACAATCTGCGGTTCAAGGGTCGGGAATTCAATCTTGTACAGGGCGTTTTGATCGCTGTAGAGCAAGGTTTTGCCCTCGTTGAGCCATACCAGATCGATGAAGCGATCAAATTCTCCGACCTCAATTGTCTTCAGAACGGTTCCTGATGAGCTTTCGATAACCGAGATTCTCAACTCTCCGCTATTGCGATCACCCTGATAGGAGCTCATCGCCAGTGTGCTTCCATCCGGAGAAATCACGAGCTGTCTTGGATTACCGGGCACATCGACTTCAACAAAATTCGTGGTGCCACCCGTGTTAGCTATAAATATCCCATCCAACTCGACGGCATCACCGCTGGAGGGCATGGAGATCGCCACGGACAACGTTTGATCGTCGAAAGTGACAGCCAACCCGCCAATCTCGTCTTTCTTAACTCTCCGATCCCCGGCTTTGATTGGAATTTCGCCGAAGGTGTTCAGATTGTATAGAGACATCGCATCGTTGGTGTCAGTAGAAGGGAGCATTGCCCATGGCCCCCACAAGTTGATGGAGATTGTTTCGATCGACTGGTCCGGACCATATGGAACAGCCAGGAGATCCTTGGTGACGATGTTCACCAGCAGAACACTGTCGGATGTCATCGCTCGCAAAACCCCTGGAGTTCCCGTGCCGATTGCCACGAGAACATTCTCCGCCAGGATAGTTTCCTGATCGGCGCAAACCAGTTTGAGTTGTTTGTCCAGTGTCACGATAACGATGGTGCCATCGAGTGGAGGTTGGTTCGCTGCAGAGAAAATTGGCACATCGCCAGAGAAATCGCAGGACTCCTCTGCGGGAGTCGCTGGAGCCTGACTCGCGAGTCCCAGCACTACTGGCGGTACATCGGTGGGCACGCCACCGGGATCGGACTGTAAGGCCATGAAACTGGCCCTGCCCAGCGCAAACACCATCAATAGCGCAGCAACTGCAAGAACATATCGGTTCCAGCGCGGAGCGGTTTTCACAGCTGGCGGATGCATCAATCGAATCGGTACCTGGTTCATTCCGAGCGCGGCGTGCATATCAGTCACGATCTGTTCCTCCTCGTCAGTCGGTGGACGTTTCGAATTGGCGAACTCGAAGAGCCTGGATTCGCGGTCTGTTGTCATAGATGCTCTCCCTTCTCCAGGAGTTCGCGCAGTTTCCGAATCGCGCGGTAATGGGTCGATTTCACGGCACCGGTACCGATTCCCAGTACCAGGCCGATTTCTTCGCCGTTGAGGCCTTGTTGTCGCAGCCGAATCACATCCTGTTGCTGATCACTCAACTGCGTGTACGCCTTCAGCAATTGCCGACGCCTGTCACTTGCGATGGCGATCGCTTCCGGACCATCTCCCGGTGACGCCAGCTGGAACTCGCTTTCGCCCAACGGCAGTGTTGGCTTGCGTCGGAGTTCGTCCAGCACCACATTGCGGGCAATGGTCATCAACCAGCTCCGGAATGTGGTCTGTTCACCTCGCACCTCCGGCTTGTAGCGCGGCAGCGCCCTCATGGCCTTCAGGAACGTGGTGCTGGTGGCATCCGCTGCGCGATCGTCATCACGCAATCGGGCCAGACAGTAGTTCCACACCAGGTGAACATAGCGCTCATACAGCGGCGTGAAGGCAGCGATATTCTGTTGCGCCTGCTGAATCAGGCGTAGCTCATCGTGTGCATTCACACCTCGGCCAACTCCCCATGGGTTTATCTCTGTGCACACAATGTAAACGGTGGAGAGGAGGAAAGGTCACGCTCTTGTGTGTGGCGATGCCGATTTGGCGGAGTTTTGTGGAGGAAATGTATCCCCGGCCTCTGTGGCCGGGAAATCGACCGAAGGTCGATACACGTCATTCTGAACGTAGTAAGGGCTCCGCCGCCTGCGGCAGAATCCCCGGCGAAGCCGTGGCACGGGCTGCCTTCGGCAGTGCGCTACGCGCGGGGATTCCTCGATAAACTCGGAATGACGGGTGGAGGCGATATTCGGCCTCGGAAAGGTAGGTTCCGGGGCTGTCGGCTCGACGGGGCGTGATTCTTGGACCGGCTGCGCCGGGGCCCTGCGATCTTGAACGGAGCCGCAGGGTCCGGGCGAAGCCCGGAATTAACAGAAAACGCCCCTCTGGTCGAAACCAGAGGGGCGAATGCGACGAAAATTACTCGCCGACGTGTGGATTGATGCGATCCAGGATCTGCTGCTTCGGCATGGCGCCGACCAGCTTGTCTACCGGCTCGCCACCCTTGTAGATGATCATGGTCGGGATGTTGAACACACCCAGCTTGCCAGCGTACTGCTGGT
>JAFAEA010000288.1 GCA_023424355.1 Chloroflexota bacterium
AGAACTCTGAGGCCTGAAACAGGCGGGGAAGGATTATCATGGCGAGCCGACCAATGGAACAGCAAGGAAATTTCCGGGGTGCACCCCAGCAGCAAGCTGAATCGACCAGTGTGATCGATCAGTACTCCAACTTCGATGGTACGTACAATTCCGCCCGCGATCTTCGAGTCGAAGGTCAGGTGAAGGGCACCATCGTGGTGAAGGGTTCTCTGCACGTCGCCCAGGGCGCAAATGTGAAAGCCGCAGTCGATGCCGAGGCAATCTCGGTTGCTGGCGAACTCGATGGCGAAATCACCTGCCGCGGACGGCTGGAACTGCTTCCGACCGGTCGCGTGAAGGGCGAGATCTCCACGCAATCTTTGGTCATCCATGAAGGCGCCGTGTACGAAGGCGATCTGGAGATGGGTAACACTCCGGGCCGAAGCCGACGCTCCCGCCCGATTGAGCGCGACCGTGCAGAATCCACCGCTGCCGCTGCTCCGCTGAGCACCGCAACATTGGATACGCCGGTAGCCGCACCAGAAGAAACGGCTCCGGCAGCGCCCGAAGTTCCGGCCAGCGAGCCAGAAACTCCGGCTGCCCGACCAAGCTCTTTCATTCGCCGCTTTGGCAATCAGGAAACCCAGAGCAACGAAGCAACCGAGGAATAGCCGCCCAGCCCTCGACACCATCGGGGGTTTTGGCGCGTTGTATAGGCAGAACATCTGGCGCATGCGCTACCATTAACTTCTGAATGGTGGCAACGCTCACAAAGTTGAGCGATCGGTGGCACACAGTGTGCCGTAACCGAAGGTACGTGGCACGAACCAGGAGCAACGTGGCGTAATGGATACGAACAACGCCAAGAGCTGCGGAACGTGCAAACACTTTGAACCATCGACAGAATGGCGGCGCGGCTGGTGTCGCAACACTCTTCTTTATGCACCATCGCAAAGTCACTCGGTGCAGAGCGAAGAACTTGATTGCAGCCGAGGGGCGCTCAGTTTCTGGGAAGCAGGAACATCCCGCCCTCAAGAGAATGCAGGTCAACCTAACGTGAAATTGCCGACATTCGAAAACCCACTCAAGCTATTAAGCCCAGCTTTTGCCGGGCCAACTCCGGCTGGAGCAGGTGCAACCGGTGGCAACATGATGTTCGCCTCTTCCGGTTCGGGCTCCGGTGGCGGAGGCTTCGACGATGATGATTATGGCTACGACGATGACTTCGGGTACGACGACGAAACCCCGGAGCAGGAGCCAGCACCATCTCGACCCCAGAGCAATCGCACTCGCCGCAGCGCGGGTCGGGCGAATGCCGATGGTGGTCGAAGCCGTACTGCCAGCAATCAGCCGGAAGAGCGCTACTGGACCGATTATTTGAGGATCGCATTGCCGGTTATCGGCATCATTCTCATGCTCGGTGTGTTGTGGATTTGGGCTTCCTCGCTTCTTGGCGGTGATGACAACGATGTTGATGTCACCCCGACTGATACCGTGGCTGAGGTCGAGACCCAGCCAGCGGATCCGAATGAAGTGAACACCGAGCCGAACGGTGTTGGCACTCCGGCGCCTACCCAGCCGGCGAACACCGCGGGTGGCGAGATCCCGATCTCCGGTGGTGACAACGCATCCACACCTGGCACCAATACCGAACCGGGCACAACGTTCAACCCGACTCAGAACGAGACTCCAGCAGCTGGCGGCGACAACACCGCTGGCGAGGAAACGACGACCGAGGAAGAACCACCGGCCGATACGGGTGGCGAAATCACCGTCGACAGCCGCGTTGCCATCACGGAGGTCGTCAACATCCGCCCATCCGCGGGTACGTCTGGTGAGCCGATTGGCGAAGGCGCCGTGGGCGAAGAAGGCACCGTACTCAGTGGCCCGGAAGAAGCAGATGGCTTTGTATGGTGGGAACTGGTGTTCGATGATGGAAGCTCCGGATTCGTGGCAGAGGATTTCCTCGAACTGGTTCCGTAATCCGTTTACAAAGATTTTGCATTGAGGGGTGGATCCTGATACGGATTCACCCCTCATTTTATATGGAACAACGTGCTATAATTGCCGACGGCCCGCCGCCATGCGCGCGGGTTTTTCAACGAAACACGCCGATGCGATTGTGAGGGGTGTGCCCACCTGGATGTGCCAGCGGGTTCCCGAACAAGATGACCACGGCGGAAGACAAACTCAGAAAGGGTATGCCCACATGGCTACCGATACACGACGCCGGAACGAACCGGTAAGCCTTAAGGCACTGCTTGAGGCTGGCGTTCACTTTGGTCACCAGAAGAACCGCTGGAACCCGAAGATGAAGCCGTACATCTTCACCGAGCGCAATGGCATTCACATCCTCGATCTGCAGCAGACCGTGCCGATGCTGGATACCGCTCATGAAGTCATCAGCGACATCACCAGCAAGGGTGGTCACATTCTCTTCGTCGGCACCAAGAAGCAGGCGCAGGAGATCATCCGCGAGCAGGCCGAGCGCAGTGGTCAGTACTACATCAACAAGCGCTGGCTGGGTGGTACGCTCACCAACTTCGTCACTATTAAGAACCGACTCCGCCTCCTGAAGCAGCTTCAGGGCGAGCAGGAGCGTGGCGAGTGGAACTACCTGCCGAAGCAGGAAGGCGCCAAGAAGGAACTTCAGCTCGAGAAGCTGGAGCGAAGCCTCGGCGGTATGCGCGATATGAACCAGCTGCCGGGCGCACTGTTCATCATCGATCCACGCCGTGAGCACCTGGCTGTGCTGGAGGCCCAGCGCCTCGGTATCCCGACCATTGCCATGGTCGACTCGAATAGCGATCCTTCTCCGATCACCTACCCGCTTCCGGCCAACGATGATGCTATCCGCGCTCTGCGAATCATCACCGAAGGCATCGCTCAGGCCGCCATCAATGGCAAGACAGAGCGCGAGAGCGTAGATAACGAAGACGGCGACTTCAGCGACGTGGTAGCGGCAGACGATGCGCTTGCCGGTGCCGCCGAGAAGGCTGCCGATTCCGAAGGCGAAGAGTAGTTTTGCAAACGGGGCTGGCGCGGCCTGCCCCACTGGAACCGATGCTGGTTCACCACAATGCTGTGAAGGAGTGCACATGGCTATCACAACCGCAATGATCAAGGAACTTCGCGAAGCCACCGGCGCCGGCATCATGGATGCCAAGCGCGCGTTGGAAGAGAACGATGGCAACATCGAAAAGGCCAAGGACTTCCTGCGACAGCAGGGTCTGGCCAAGGCTGGCAAGAAGGCCGGCCGCGATGCCACCGATGGCCTGGTGGATACCTACATCCACGCCCAGGGTCGCATTGGCGCCATGGTTGAAGT
>JAFAEA010000390.1 GCA_023424355.1 Chloroflexota bacterium
TGAGGATGCTGACATCCGGGCGATTGAGATTGATCACCACGGTGGCGTCATCTGGTGCATCGACGGATTCGATCGAAGCGGCATCTCCCTGCCACGGCGAACCGGTATCCGGATTCATCACACGATCGATGGTGTATTTCACATCGGCGGCTACCAGATCGCGGCCATTGTGGAACTTCACGCCCGGGCGAAGGGTGAAGGTGTACACGAGGCCATCATCGGAAATCGTCCACTCTGTGGCCAATCGCGGCTGAGGAGAGAGATCAGGTCCTTCGTGGGTAAGTCCCTCGTATGCGAAATCGATCACCAGGCCGGCAGCATCCAGCAGCACCAGTCCGGGATCGAGTTCCACCGGATCACCCTGCACACCGATGCGCAAAGTTCCGCCCGGTACCGCATTCGGATCCACTGGCTGGGGAGTCGATTGGGCGAGCGCGGCCCGGTGCAGCATGGCGATGGCTGCACCTCCACCAAGAACCGCAGCGCGACGGTTCAGCAACATGTGCAGATGAGGGTTCAGGTCAGACATGTATCCACTCCTGTGTGGGTTATTCGGCACGTGCCGTTACTTCCCAAATGATAGCACCCTATTAACACAGCCGGCCGATGCGCATGCGCACCGGCCGGCTGAATTGAGCTTCAATTGAAGGTCGTTACTAGCTCGATTTGCGTGGATCGAGTGCGTCGCGCAGACCATCACCGATGAAGTTGATGCTCAGCACGGTGAGGAAGATCATGGTGCCCGGCAGCAGAGCAAGCTTCGGATTGAACTGCATCTGATCCTTGGCATTGAACAGCATGGCGCCCCAGGTCGGCACATCATACGGGAAGCCGAGACCGAGGAACGAGAGCGAGGATTCGGTAATGATCGACGCACCCACCTGCAGGGTGGCGGCCACAATGATCGGGCTGAGCACGTTCGGCAGAATCTGCTTCATGATCAGCGAGGCCTCGTTCGCGCCGATGGATCGGGCGGCTTCCACGAACTCCTTCTCCTTCACGGAGAGGAAGCTCGCGCGCACAAGTCGCGCAGTCGGCATCCAGGCGAGCACCGAGATTACTCCCACGATGAGGATGAATGTACCCACATAGGGTGATCCAAACACATCATCCGCCCAGTTGTTGATCGAACTCTTGAAGAGGAAGGTGATCAAGAGCAGCAGTGGCAGGGTCGGGAGACTGATGAAGAGGTCGGTGATGCGCATGAGCACACTATCAAGGAAGCCACCGTAGAATCCGGCGGCCGCACCGACCGCAGTACCCACGGCGATCGAGATCAGCGCCGCCATCAAACCGACGGCGAGCGAGATGCGACCACCGAACATGATGCGGGCCAGCATATCCTGACCCATTTCATCGGTACCGAGCGGGTGGAACTGGGTTTTATCCTCGAAAGTAGTCATATCCAGGTATGCGGAACTGCCACCGATGCGAACATTGGTTTCGTAAACGTATGGCGAGTTATGCGGAAGATCCCAGAAGAAGATTCCCACGTAACAGAACAGGAAGAACACAACGAGCACGCTGAGGCCAAACAGGGCTGGCTTGTGGCGGCGGAACTGCCTCCAGGCATCGCCCCAGAGGGTGCGTTGTTTGCGATTGTTGCGCAGCAGGGCATCTGCTGCCGTCGAAGTCTGTGGTGCTGGTGCGGTTGTATCGGCCATGATTTTCCTCCGAAAGGTTTGGCAGGGCTACTTAAGCTTGATGCGAGGATCAAGGAAGGCGTAAATGACATCGGCGATGACGTTGAACAACACCACCAGAACCGAAACGCCGAAGGTGATTGCCATCACCACAGGAATATCCTTGGCCTTAATTGCATTGATAAGCGCCGAACCCGCGCCTGGAATCAGGAACACCTGCTCGGTAATAACCGCACCGCCAACGAGTCCTGGAATCTGGAGGGCAACCACGGTTACCACCGGAATCATGGCGTTGCGCATGGCGTGGGCGATCACCACAACGGATTCTTTCAAACCCTTGGAGCGTGCAGTACGCACATAATCCTGATTAATGGTTTCCAGCATGGATGACCGCACATAACGCGTGAGCTGGGCCGAGGTAAACAGGGCCAACACCATAATTGGCATAATGCTCTGTTTCACCGCTATCCCGAAACTTGATGGGTTGGAGTTGTAGATAAACGGTAACCAACCAAGCTTTACGCTAAAGAGCAGAATCAACAGCAAACCGGAGAAGAAGGTCGGCACCGAGAAGCCCATGAAAGCAAAGGTGGTGGCGACGTTATCGAACAGGCTGTACTGCTTGATGGCGGAGATCACACCAATCGGAATAGCAATGAGCAAGCCGATGATGAATGCGATACCGGAGATCTGCAGACTGGTCCATACACGCGGCAACAGATAATCCATTACCGGTACACGGCTCACAAAGCTGGTACCCCAGTCGAGATCGATGAAGTACGCCTTGGCCCACTTGAAGTACTGAATGTACAGCGGATCATCCAGACCATAACTGGCTCGAATGCGCTGACGCACTTCTGGGGATACGTTCGGGTTGGCCGCCAGTTCGCCCAATGGGTCGCCCGGCGCCAGGAACAGAATCGAGTAGATGATGGCACTAATGGCCAGCAACGTGATCACCGAGATGATTGCTCGGCGAATGAGATATCGGCCCACAGAAGGCTCCTCCGCTTATTAAATCGCTCCGTCCCCACCCGGAGGAGCGTCTGTCAGGTCGAAAAACCGTCGGCAATACTCAGGAAAACCACATGGACTTCCATGAGACATGTCAACACTCGGCCTTGAGCCCGAATAGTTTGTCAATGCCGCCGCGCCGTTCGGAATCTCTCAAGGCGCCGTTGCCTTTGTTGGAGATTGCTACATGGTATTTTGCAGGTGGGCGTTCCGTCAAGCTCGTACGGGCACCATTGCTGCAGGAATTACGCATACTACAATCAGATTCGTCAGCCGTTTGGAGGCTTTTGTGCGACGTGACCAATTTGGAGGCTTAGATGTCTGATTCCACGCTCCACCCTCTTTTGGAGCAACTTCGCGGGGGGATCATCGTTTCCTGTCAGGCGCCCGAAGGGAACCCGATGCGCGGTTCCGAGATCATGGCGATGATGGCGAAATCGGCGGAATTAGGCGGTGCAGTCGGTACGCGCGTGGAAAGCCCGGCCGATATTTTGGCGGTGCAAAGTGCCACATCCATCCCCTGCCTGGGAATTTACAAAGTGGATTACGAGGGGTTCGATGTGCGCATCACCCCTACCCTGCGCGATACCGAGGCGATCATTGAAACGGGTGTGCCGATGATCGCACTCGATGCCACGAATCGACCTCGCCCCAACGGCGAGAAGCTGATCGATTCGGTCGCAGCCATTCACGCCGCAGGTGCGCTCGCCTTCGGCGATTGCGCCACACGCGATGATCTGGAAGGAGCTATCGCTGCGGGTTGTGATGCTATCGGCACCACCCTTGCCGGCTATACAGCTGAATCTCACAGCGATATCCCCGAGCCGGATCTGGATGTTCTGGCGTGGTTTGTCACGCATTCCCCGGTGCCGGTCTATGCCGAAGGGCGATACTGGAACCCGGCGCAGGTGGCGGCTGCATTCGAAATCGGCGCGCACTGCGTGTGCGTGGGTACAGCCATCACCAATCCAATGAAAACCGCCAGTTACTTCATTAGTGAATCAAAGCGAATTCTGGAATCATGAGTGCCTACATCTCCACTGTGCAGGAATTACTCGGAAACGTCGCCGATACGAACAGCAAGGCGATAGCGGAAGTAGCCAGCATCATCGCCAGGAGCCTCACCGACGATGGAGTTCTGCATGTGTTCGGCAGCGGACACAGCAATCTGTTGGCCCAGGAGATGTTCCATCGCGCCGGCGGATTGGCACCCGTCAACGCCATGCTGGATGTGAACCTCACCATCTTCGGTACCAGCCGTCCGACCTGGGTCGAGCGCCTGGAAGGCTATGCGGAATCGATTTTCACCAGCTACGATGTCCGCGCCGGCGAAGTGCTGCTGATTTTCAGCAATTCCGGGATCAATCCGGTACCTATCGAGATGGCGATGATCGCAAAGGATCGCGGCCTTATCCCGGTCGCGGTTGGTTCGGCGGCTGTTTATGCCGATGCGGAATCACGACACTCCAGCGGCAAATCGCTCTTCGATGTTGCCGATTACACGCTCGATACGTGCGTTCCGTATGGAGATACCAGTGTGGAAGTTAGCGGCAGAAACACGGGACCTGTCAGCACACTGCTGGGCAGCGCCGTGGTGAACCTGCTCGCAATTGAAGTGATCGAGCAGATGGGCGAGGATGCCCCCGTATTCGTGAGCCAGAATATTCCGGGTGGCGATGAAGCAAACAAGGCACTCATTGAACGATATCGAGGGCGGATTCCGCTGATGAAACCGTGACGCACCACCTGTATGTTGGCTTCGATGGCGGACAAAGCGGAAGCCGCGCAGTAGTTGCCGATGCAACCGGCGTTGTTTTGGCAATGGGCGAAGGTCCGGCGTGTGATCACATCACCAGTCCGCGCGGCTACGAACGCAATGCCGCCGCGATTCACGGCGCTATTCAGAATGCGCTGAAGAAGGCAGGAATGGACGCGAGTGGCATCGTCGCGGTCGGGATGGGGCTCACCAGTGCTCCACGAGAGCTGAAGGCGCAGCCGATATTCGAGAAGATCGTGCGCGAAATCAGTTGGCCAGAGCACATCTGGGTGGACCACGATGCCGCCACGAATCTTGCCGGCGCTACCGCAGGCGGACCCGGTGTGATGGTGATCGCCGGCAGCGGCAGTATCGCCTATGGAATCAACGAAGGAGGCGAAGAAGGCAGGGCCGGAGGCCTCGGGTACCTCATGGGTGATGAGGGGAGCGCCTGGTGGATTGGCATCAATGCGCTGCAGGCCGCTGCCGCCGCTGCCGATGGTCGCGGCCTGGAGACGGCAATTCTGCCATTCGTGCTGGAGCACTTCAACATCCCCACCATTCGGCACCTGCACGGAATTCTCTACAACGAGAGCTTCCAACGTCCGATGGTTTCTGGTCTTACGGTCGAGATCGCGAAGCTGGCCGCCACAGATTGGGTGGCAAGGGACATAATGACCGCCGCTGCAGATCTGCTGGCGCGGATGGTGGTGGCTACTATCCGTCAGATCCATGCTGAAGGCGATTCCGTGCTGGTGTACCCCACCGGTGGCGTGTGGCGGGCTGGCGATGTGGTGATGACTCCTTTCCGCAATCGGCTCGACACCGATTGGCCGACTGCCGAGATCCTCACACCACACTTCGAGCCGGTATACGGTGCGCTCATTCGTGCGTATCAACAGGCAGGTGTAGAGGTATCAGATTCGCTGCTCGCAAATCTGAAAGCGGGTGCACGCGGCTAACTTGGTACACTGGCAGCATCCCCGCCATCAAGGAGAAGCCTCATGTTGAACCGACGATCTTTCCTGGCACTACCTCCGGCACTGTTCGCAGCACGCGCTTTCGCCCAAACGACCACGGAATCATGGCAGTTTCAGTTCCCGATGGGTCTGGAGGACAGGAGTCCCGGCGATGGCGTTTTCGTGATGCATGGATATGCCGTTGAGAATGCCCAGTTTTATCCCGGTTTATGGCATACCGGGGAAAACTGGTACGCACTGCACGGCGATTCAGCGGGAGCGTTGGTGTATGCAATCGCGGCCGGTGAGGTGGTGTTTGCCGGCTACGATTATCCCGGCACAGTAGTCATCATCAAACACGCCGATGATCTGTTCTCCCAATATGGCCATCTGGAATACGAAGTCAATGTCGAAGTCGGGCAGCAGGTGAATCGTGGCGATATGATCGGCACCGTTTTGCAGCGCGAGGCGCCGCGGAGCCACCTCCATTTTGAGTTACGAAATTTCTACATCGCGCCGGAGGTGAACGGCGAAGCGCCGCGGTACGCATACTTCCACTGCGGACCGAATTGTCCGCCGGGTCCCGGTTACTGGCCGATGGATGCACCCGAGCATCCGAGCGCGATGGGCTGGCGCAATCCACTCCATGTGATCGGTACACGAATGGGGGTTCCAGCCGGAGCGGAAGTCATGGTGCCGCCGGATAATCGGAATCCTCTTCTCCTCTTTGCCAGTTTGGAAGATCACAATCACACGGCATCCGTGCTTCTGGCGGGCGGAACGCAACTCCCGCTGATCGCGGTCTCAGCAGGTCCCGAAGCCAGCGAAACCTATGGCGCGAATGCCACCTCGCTCTGGTTTCAGGTAGAAGTTCCAGAGTTCGGCGTCATGTGGGTGCCGGCGATCTCGCCAACCATGCATGCCATTCAGCAGGATGGCCAAACTACGTCGTATACCTTCAATCTGATTCCGGTTCTGTAGCGGCAAAAATGGTACACTCTCGGGGTTGCGCGCCATGGTGGCGCGGTGGTTCTGGTGTGCCTGATTGAAGTGGGCCCCGACCGCAAGCGTTTCAGGAAGTAGGAGTTCACTCATGGCTAATGAGCTGATTCTGATGGCCGAGCCGCGGGATGTTCACGGCAAAAAGGTCAAGCGATTGCGCCGCGAGGGATTGATCCCCGGCGTGGTGTATGGTCCGGTTGTTGATGGCACCGTTAGTGTCTCGGTCAACGATCGCGATTTCAACAAGTTCTTCATGGCCCATGGTCATTCCACCATCTTCACCCTCAAGTGGGATGGCGGTAGCCAGCCGGTACTTGTTCGCGAAGTCCAGCGCGATCCAGTTCGCCAGGACATTCTTCACATCGATTTCTTCGCACCGAACATGAATGTGACTCTGCGACAGAACATCTCTGTTTCCCTTCAGGGCGCTGCCGATCTCGAGATCGAGGGCGGTATGCTGCAGCAGGCACTCAACGAAATCGAAGTTGAGGCACTGCCGGCCAACCTGCCGAGCGAGATCACCCTGGATGTTTCCGGCCTTGCTGCAATCGGTGACTCCGTGACCGTGGCTGATATTGCCGCGATCGACAAGGTTGAGTTCATCACGGACGCCGAAACCGTAATCGCAAGCATCGTTGCCGAGGCTGTTCAGGAAGAAGAGCCGGCCGAGGACGAGGAAGGCGAAGAGGGCGAAGGCGAAGAATCCGAGGACACCGAGGGCGAAGAGTCCGAAGGTGGCGAGGATTCCGGCGACGAGGAGTAATCATCCCGGGCCATCCTTCAAACATGGTACAAACAATGAGGTGGGAGTTCTTCCCACCTCATTGTTCTTTTTCGCTCAGTTGGAGTTCATTGCGTGAAAGCGTTCGACAACAATCCTCAAGGCAAACTCGTTTTCACGTTTGCATTTGCCGTTATGGCGCTGGTGATGCTGATCTTCGCCTCGATGGTTTCGATGCCACTCAGCGCCATCTTCATTGCCATTGCTGTGAGCGATATTATTCTGCTCGCCATCGTTCTCTTCGGCGATAGACTGCCGAACCGCAAGAAGTAGCGCGGATTATCCCGGCATGTTGCCGATGATATTGAACACAGCTCCGGCAGGATCGGCGACAGTTGCCATACGGCCGTACTCCGTGTCTTCCGGCTCCATGATCACGGTGCCACCGTGCTCCTTGGCGGCTGCAATTGATGCATCCGGATCATCCGAGAAGAAGTAGATATTCCAGCCTTCTGGCGCAGAATCCGGCAATACACCTGAAACATTCCAGATTCCGGCTTTCTGCTCGCCATCGATATCGAGGGTGTGGTACTCCATGCCCTCGCCCATCTCGTTGGCGCCGAGATCCGTTCCAAGAACCCTGGAATAGAACTCGCCAGCCTTGGCGAAGTTGCGAGTGTGCAGTTCGAACCAGGCCGGGAAGCCGTGCTCACCGAAGTTGGCGGTGCCCTGCAGGCCGGATGGCTGCCAGAGACCGTAGTTCACACCGGTAGAATCGGTGCCCTCGGCCATCACACCCTGTGTCGGAATCTCCATCGGTGGCACAGTAATGGTGCCGCCGAGTTCTTCGGCCTTCTTCAGCGTGGCTTCGGCATCGTTGGTGGAGAAGTACAACGACCAGACGCTGAAGGCCTCCGGCCCCATGAAATCCGGATTGTGCTGCATGGCACCACCTACAACACCATCGCCAATGCTGACGATGTTGTAGTTGCCGAATTCCTCACCCATCTCCTCGAAACTCCAACCAAACAGGGCCGTGTAGAACGGCTTACAGGCGTCGAGATCGGCACTGGTCATATCCACCCAGCATGGTGCTCCGTTGACGTGTTCTAGCTTTGGCATGATGTGCTCCTTTGATGCGAGTCAACTCGACTCTCTTTGGTGCTGCAATCATGATGCCAGTGGAGAGCGTGAAACACTTCTCAAATTTTGCGTTCGCTATTCGGCAGGTTTCACCCACATTCCAGCATAGCCGGCCTTGCGGAGCACGCTGGTGAGCTGCTGTTCGGCTGTATCGCCATCGTCCCCGGAATCCGGGAGCATCACCATCGCATGGGAATCGCCGGTATCTACCAATTGCATACCAGCGTCGGCCAGGACCTTACGAAGATCCTCAATTCCGTGGCTGGTATCCAGCTCCAGCGAAACTGCCCGGCGGAGCTTCACCCGCTTGTAGCCAGCGGTCCATTCCCGCAAGCGAGTAACCAGCGGATCCGGCAAGGGCGCTCCACTCTGTCGCTCCAGATACGTGGTGATCTGATCCAGATCAAATCCGGCACCAAGTGCTGCGCCAACACTTTGCGGACGCAGCTGATACATCGGTCGTGGATACAACTGCTCGTTTTCGGCGAAGGCGGTGAGGCTCCAGATATGGAGCGGTGCTGGGCGCCGCAGCAAAATGCTGCCTTCGTGATTGATCTCCAATACCGGACCAGAATCCGGCTCGGTGGTTGTCGGCACAGCCGCAACTTCTCTGGCAGCGAGAACGGCAGCCGGAGTCACACGCATGGCGACGCCCTGCTCGCCCAGATTCTGGGTTTCCACAAATCCGAACCAACTGAAGGCGGTGGTGAGCTCGACCTCGATCGCAACAGCAATCGCCGATTTGCGATTGCGCGTCTCGGGGCGACCGGTGGCCACCTCAAAGTAATCGCCGAGAATGGTGAGGTCCTGTTCGGCCAACCGCGCACTTGCATCGCGAACCAGCACCCATTCGCCAGGATCGAACCGGGCGACGGATGTCAGCAATCGATGGCGGAATCGCACCCAATCGGCACCGCGAATCTCGATTTCGCCGGTTTCCCGACCTTCGATCCAGCTATCGACTCCTAGCCAATGCTGACGAAGACGTTCGGTTTGCTCGGCGAAGCTGAGTCCACGCCACCAACGCACATTGCGACCAAGCACCGGCTTGATGGCAGCCTTCTCCATACCCGGGGTGCGTGGTGCGGGTTCCAGAGCACCCACTCCCAACGCCAGATGCAGCAGCGTGGAAGCATAACCAGCCGGCGGTTCGCTTTCACCGGGGAACCACAGCCGACTATTGATCATGCGAAGCCAATGGGTCGGGAGCTCTCTACCGGGAAGCCATACGGGTGGCCCCTTGGCGGCAATTTCTCGAACCACGGTCATCACATCCCACGCGATCGCAAATGGATGAACCGGTTCGGGCTCCGGGACAGAACCTTCAGGCAATGGCTGCACCGCGGCCAGCGGCATTCTCACCGGCACGATTTGAGGATTGCGCAGTTCCTCCGGAACAAAGAGTCCACGGCTGCCGCCCGAGAGCCACGTGTGATTGACCAGCAATGATGATTCCAATGCCTCGAGCGCACCTCGCAATCGAGTACTGTGCTCGATCGCGAGACCGAGTGGTGCCTCGGCGACGGTGAGTCCGGCGCGATCGATGATGGCATCAAATGGCTGAGGATCCTCGCCTTCCGCGGCCTGCATGGATCGCCAGATCGCGGTGGCGGGTTGTTTGAGATTGCCGATCACCATCTCCATGCGACCAGGAATGGTGACCGCCTCGAGGATCTCACCGATCAGATCGGCGCGGCGTTTGAGTCCGGGCACCACACGGAGTCCCCACTTGGCAGCGGTGGTTTCCAGCTCTACATCGTCACGGAGTTCGAGCAATCGTTTCAGCGTGTAATCGCTGGTATCGCCGGCATCCTGCTCCTCCAGCACACGGCGGAACACGAGCATCAGTTCGCCGGGAACGAATACGCGGGGTTCTTCACCGACCGGGAGTTCCTGGTTATCGCCATCGCGGCCGAGGATACCCCAGAAGAACAAGCCAACTGCGGCCTCGCGGGTGGTTTCGGCTTCTTGACCAATGGATTCGGCGAGTTCGGCGATGCTGATCGGCTGGGTTCCATCCGGCACGAGGGTGCGCACAATGGCCTGTTGATGATCATCGAGACGGAGCCAGGCATCGCGGGCGCCGCGGATATCGATCATCACCTGATAGATGCGACCGATGTACTGCGAGGAATCGTTGCCGAAAACAGAAACCCGCCAGAGCATTGCTATCCGCGCGCGCTGATCATCCGTTCGCGCGTGTAGCCGCCCCAGCAGGTTTTTCATGGCGCGTTCCTCTCTGTCGAAAGAACGATCTAATCGTATACGTCCAGTTTAACAGAGAGCGCGGCTAAACCTGTGCGTCTTCGGTATCCGATGCGAGTTCTTCAGGTTCTTCATCCCAGTCGGCGTGCATGGCTTCATCGCGGCTGGCTTTCAGGCGGAGATGATACTCATCGAACGAGCTCACCTCTTCCTTTGGTACGTAGATATCCTCAGGGTTGAAGAATCCCTTCTCTACCACGATGTACTCATCCAGCACGTCCACTACTTCGCCGATTTTGTTGCCACAACTCCCGAGAACATCCTGGCCGATGCGAATGGCGAATTCCTTACCGTGGGCATCTACACCAACACCATCCACACCATCCGGCACTTCCAGGCCGACTTCCGGCTCGCCGGAAAGGAGATCGCCGTGGATGCTGCCAAGCATGTGGCCTTCCTTAAGTCGGGAGAGCGAGGGCACTTCGCTGCCTTCAACATGCTCGGGTTCGTTCAATCGGGCATAGACCGGGAACGGATCCTCACCCAACAAAGGCTGCAGGTATTCGTGGAACTTCGGTGTGACGGACATGCCGTCCTTACCAATGAAGGCGTCATCCAGATGTCGTACGCGATTGGCGATATTCGCCTGCGGTACCAAATCGATATCGAACTCGGCCGGATCGTTGGATAGGCGCTTCAGCGCGGTCATTTTGCCAGTGATACCGTTTTGGATGGCGTCGATAGCGGCGGCTCCGAGGTGCCAGGATTGCTCGAGGTCGACTTCTGATGCCAGGGCAATGGACATGCGGGCCGAGGTACCTGGCTTGTCGTAGCGAGCGCGTAAGCCGAGCTGCTCCCGTACCTGTCGCACCATGGCTGAGCCGGTGCTGGGGAAATATGGGTGACCGAAGGAATCGGTGTACTCCGGGGTATCACCGCCGAAGTGCTGGTTATCCGAGGTGCGCATGGTCTCCGGCACCACTACGGTGGAGAAGCCACGCTTGTCGATATCCTTCTGGATCGCCTCGAGAACGTCCTCCATCGAGGCTGGCGCGCGTTCCGGCAACAGCAGAAGCGGGAGCAGATCCTGCTCGTGCTGGCCAAATGCGGCTGTGCTCGATGCAGCGACCCAACCGGCATCGCGGCCCATCACTTCCATAAACTTCACCGGATTGATCTGCGGCGAGGCTATCGTATCGTACGTGGCATCGCGCATGGCATTGCCGAGATAGCGTGCAATGCTGGGGTATCCGGGGCAGAAATCGGTATCCGGCAGGTCGTTATCGATGGTTTTGGGCACACTCATCACGGCGAGATCGTAGCCGATGTTGCGCGCGAACTTGCCGATGCGATGAGCGGTATCGGCAGAATCATTGCCGCCGATATACACGAAGGCGGTGACACCCAGCGTTTGCATGGTGAGCACGGCGCGAGCGAGATCGTCGTCCTTCAGCTTGAACCGACCAGTGCCCAATGCGGCAGATGGTGTGCGAGAAATACGCTGGAGGTGATCCTCCTCTGTATCGCTGAGATCAATGAATTTGTAATTGAACAGCCCCTCGATACCGTGGGAGAGACCAAGAACCCGCTGCCAGGAGTTGGTTTTGTTCGCCTGAGATACGATTCCGGCCAGGCTGGCGTTGATGACTGCGGTGGCTCCGCCTGATTGTCCGATGAGAAGAGTGGCTGGTTGGCTGCCAAACATGTGGTTTAGTCCTTAAGCAGTGCTTCGGTGCCGGCCAGAATAACCGGATTCGCCGAACGTAATGCTGCAACCGTTGGGTGTTGCTGAGAAATGTAGGTTGCCCAGGTCGCAGGATCGTAAAAGGAAACCTTGAGCGTGGAATCTGGCACATCCAGAATCTTGCTGGCACGTTCCTGTACCGTTGCGAGTTCATCCAGACCCAGTTGACCGATGAGCGTGAGCGATGGCGCGCCATCGTTCGTGGTGAGTAATGCACCTTCCAGGCCATCGATGCCCTGCAGGGCATAGCTTAGCACCTGTGATTGGCCAATTACTGTTACCACCAACCACATCAGTACCGGTACGAACGGGACTTCACGATCCAGCCAATATCGACGACTGGCCCCTTCGCGGCGACCTTTGAGTACACCGAGACGTTCCAACTTGTAGCACTCGTGCTGAATAGAACTGACGGAGAGATCGAGCGCGCGGCTGAGCTCTGTGAGGCTGAAGCGTGCTTCTTCCCGTGCCACCAAATAGGCGAGAACACTTGCCCGAATTCGCGAAGAGAATAGCTCTCCCAGCGTATCCATACCGGGTGATGATGTGGTTTCGGACATGCTTCGGCGACCAGGCGACATGACGACTGCTTTCAACTTACGCGCAGACTGCGGACGTTACCGCGATATCGTAGCACCATGGTACCCGAAAAGCAGATGGCTTCGCAGCGTAATAACGATCGTATGTACGCGAGAATACGCAAAAGGCCACGATTCGGCAATCCGAACCATGGCCTTTTGCAGTCAGTTGAATGCTATTGCGGATAAACGGCCAGCCCCATGCCATCCACAATGCTCCACATGGCGGAGAAAGTATCCCAATCGTAGTGGTGGGTGACGCCCTTGGCCGGATCCATCACATACACACCGAGTTCATCGTAGCCAACGGCGGTTACCACGTGCATGCCGGCGAAGAGCGAATATTCGCCATCGTCGTTCATGCGTTCGCGAGTATCGCCCCAGAATCCGAGCCACACTACCACCGGATGACCGGCATCGAGATGTGCCTTCAGAATCTCGGTATCGCCTTCAGAATAGAACGCCTCACCGGTGTAGCCATTGGCTTCCAGTACCGGGATCAACGGAGCAGCATATACGCCGTAATCGTCCGTATTGCCCCACCAGCCATCGATATTGCCGCGATATCCCTTGTGTGGGTTGGCGGTCAACGGCACGGTATCGATAAATGTCTGCTCGCTGATACCAGGGCCGAATGCGGTGGTGGCAGCGTGAGTGGCGGCGAACTCGCAACTGAGATTGCGGCTCTGAACGTAGTTCGGAACATCGATCATGACGATCGGTTCTTCGGCAGTGATCTGCGGACCTACCACATCGGTATCACGCTCCCACGGAATCACCACGCGGTCGCCCGGCTGCAGATTCTGTGGATCGAGATCGGCATTGAAGGTGATGAGATGATCGACCGGTACACCCCACTCCGCGGCAATTGAGGCGAAGGTATCGCCCCAAACCACATTGTGCACGCCTACCGCCCAGGGGCTGGTGCCCTCGCGCGCGGCGGCCATGGCTGCAGCGGCATCGGGAGTCTGACCCGGCTCGGGGATGATAACCACCTGACCAGGAATCACATCGTATCCGTATGGCATCCAGCTGGAACGGTAGATCGCTTCGGGATCGACACCGAACTCGGTGGCGATGGAATCGAGCGTATCGCCTTCCCGCACTTCGTAG
>JAFAEA010000402.1 GCA_023424355.1 Chloroflexota bacterium
GCTCCGCCGAAGGTCGAAGCCGAGCCGTTGATTCCACAGATGGCACCAGTCATCAATCTTCCGGAAATGCCGAAGCAGGGAAAGGTCACCGAAGGTGCCTCGCTGGTAACTGCTGGTACAGCCGTTCAGGCCGGACTCCCGTTCCCCCTGCCGGATCTCAACGCCCTGCCGTATTACGAGCAGGTGACTCCGGATCCCAAAATGTTGGAGCACAAGGCCGAAGTTATCGAGGATACGTTGCAGAGCTTTAAGGTGAAAGCCTCTGTCCGCGAAATCAATCCCGGTCCTGCCGTGACGCAGTTCGCACTCGAGCCTGGCAATGGCGTAAAAGTCCGCCGCATCACTGAGCTGCAGAACGACCTTGCGCTTGCGCTGGCAGCACAGAGTATCCGTGTTGAGGCCCCGATTCCAGGCATGGCTCGCGTGGGTATTGAAATTCCGAATCCGCAGATCGCTACGGTCGGTTTGCGCGAGGTGCTGGAATCCCCGGCATTCAAGAAGAGCAAGGCCAAGCTGCCATTGCCGCTCGGTCGCGATGTGAATGGTCGCTATATCGTTGGTGATCTCACCAAGATGCCGCACCTGCTGATCGCCGGTGCTACCGGTTCCGGTAAGTCGGTGTGTATCAATGGCATCATTAGCACGCTCATCAGCGTGAAGCAGCCGGATGAACTCAATCTGGTCATGATCGACCCGAAGATGGTGGAACTCGTTGGCTACAACGGCGTGCCGCATCTGAAGTGCCCGGTTGTGACCGAGATGGACAAGGTCGTTGGCGCACTGCGCATGGTGCTGCGAGAGATGAATCGCCGCTACGAGCTGTTCAAATCCGTAGGTGTGCGCAATCTCGATGGCTACAAGACCTGGGCCGAAGATGAACCAGACGCCGAGAAGCTCGCGCATATGGTGGTGATCATCGATGAGCTCGCCGACCTCATGATGACTACGCCGGACGAAGTGGAAACGCTGCTCGCCCGCCTGACCCAGATGGCGCGTGCCACCGGTATTCACCTCATCATCGCTACCCAGCGACCGTCCGTGAATGTGCTTACTGGTCTCATCAAGGCCAACGTGCCGGCACGTATCGCCTTCGCGGTGTCTTCGATGACAGACAGCCGCGTGGTGCTCGATTTGCCGGGCGCCGAGAAGCTGCTTGGTCGTGGCGACATGCTCTATCTGCCGCCGGATGAATCCAAGCCGAGCCGCGTTCAGGGTGCATTCATCGATGACGAAGTGAAGTCGATCGTCGATCACTGGAAGACCGCCTCGCCGGATCCGAACTACGATCCCGAATGGCTCAATCTCCCGAGCTCCGGCAAGGGTGCTGATACTGGCGGCGGTGGATCCTACGACGACGATGGCGAAGATGAGCCCCTCATGCAGCAGGCATTGGATGTGGTTCGCGCCCAGGGCACGGCTTCGGCCAGTATGCTCCAGAGGCGGTTGCGCATCGGCTACAACCGCGCCGCTCGCATCATCGAGCAGATGGAAGAGGACGGCATCATCGGTCCAGCCGATGGCGCCAAGGGGCGACCAGTACTCGTCAACTTCGAGACTCCGGATTTGGATTAGTCTCAAACGCTATCGCAGCCAACCAATAGTCGTTATCATCCCGAGTATCGAATGAGATACTCGGGATGTTTGTTCTTCGGCCAGTCCGCTGAGGAGCAGGGGGTGAGGACTTTGAACCAGCAACTGGCGCAGATCGGTTTTGTCCTGGCAGTTCGCTGGTTCAGACTTGGCTTTGCCATTCTGGGTCTCACAGCGGTGATCGTGCAGCTCATGAAATCCACGAATGTCGCGAACTTTTTCAGCTTCTTCACCATTCAGAGCAACATTATCGGTATCGTCATGCTCTTTATTGGTGCCATTTGGGCGCCGAGAGAAACTCGGAACTGGTCGCTAGCAAGAGGTGGAGCCGCCATCTATCTCATGCTTACCGGTGTGATCTACAACACGCTCCTGGTGGATATCACGGAGTCGCTGCAAACTACCATCCCCTGGGTGAACGATGTCCTTCACAAGATCCTGCCGATTGTGATGCTGGTCGATCTCGTGGTTGTGCCGATGGCGAATCGTATCCGCTGGCGCGAGGCTACGGTATGGGTCGTTTACCCGATTCTTTATCTTGCGTATTCGCTGGTACGAGGCGCGATCGTCGATTGGTACCCCTATCCATTTCTGGACCCCCGTGGTGATGGGAGCTATCTCAAAGTGGCGTTGTTCAGCATGCTCACACTGGTGATCTTTCTGGGCGTGATCTGGATCATCACCGAATTCAATGCCTGGCGACTGCGGATGCGAACCGGCACCGCGTAGAATTTGAGGATTGGAATCGTTGGCACGAAATCTGTGTTAATAGCTATCAGATCGAAAGCATTGCGAGATGGTAAACTAGAATAGATGTTCGTATTTGGCAGTTGCCCGGGATAGGAAACACATGAGCTCCAAATTTGGTTCAGGCGTTGCACAGCCTGTGGCAACACTTACACAAGAATTGGCAAAGCTACCCGGTGTGGGGCCAAAAACTGCGAGCCGATTGGCGTATCACCTGCTGAAAACCAGCCGTGAAGATGCCGTTGCTCTGGCCGAAGCGATCATCGAAGTCAAGGATCGTATCCGCATGTGCCCGCAGTGCTTCAATGTCACTGAACAGGTGCCATGTGAGATCTGCTCTGATCCTCGCCGCGAAAGCACGATCTGCGTTGTGCAGGATCCTCTGGATGTTGTCGCGATCGAGCGCACAAACGAGTTCCGTGGCAAGTACCACGTTTTGCACGGTGCTATCTCTCCGGTAGATGGCATTACACCCGACAAGCTTCGTATCAACGAGCTGGTGGAGCGGGTGAAAAAGGAGTCGCCAGATGAAGTTATCGTTTTTACCAATCTGGATCTGAATGGCGATGCCACCGCGGTGTATTTGCACCGATTGCTCACACCCCTCGGTGTGAACGTCTCACGGCCGGCATCCGGACTGCCAGTAGGCAGCGATCTGGAATATGCCGATGAGATGACCCTTGGCCGGGCGTTGGCCGGGCGCAGAGTGTATTAGATAATCATCAACACACTTGAGTCCTGCGGCGTTCGCCGATAGAATCAGGACAATGGCTACGAACTACAGACGTGACGCCGAGAGCGTATCCAAGTTTGCGGAAGAGTTGCCTGGTCTACACGCTTTTGAACCAGCGGGCGACCAGATAGAGAACGCCGCCGCACCGAAAACTGGACCTCAGGTACGTTCATACCGTCTGCTCGATAGCCCATCACTTGGCAGTTTCCCATTTAGATACGAATTGCATCACCCGGAAAGCGATGCCGATCAGCCGCGCCTTATGCAGCTGATATCGCGCAAGCTCGTGGCTGGGGAGAACTCCAGCCGACCTTTGTATGTTGCCCAATATGAGGGCAGTCGAGAATTGGCAGGTGCATTGCAATGCCAACAGCAAGGAGCAGATGACCGATGGTATTTGCAGTATTTGGCAACCGCGGAGTCTGTGGAATCCGACTCCGGTACTCCGATCGCACTGCTGGAACATGCGATCGCTGAAGCAGGCTGGTGTGGATCTCGACGCATCATGGCGCGATCAGCAGTCGATTCCGCCATCGCGGGAACTCTGAGGAGCACAGGCTTCTCTGCGTTCTGTCACGAATACGTCTATTCGGCTCACGCCGCACCTGTCGGAGAACTTCGGCGTCCGGTGCGTATACAGGAGGCATCCGATGTTTGGGGAATCCACCAGATGTATCTGCAAACCACTCCTCGTGATGTTCAAAACGCTGAAGCGTTAACAAGTCACGAGTGGGATGTGGATTTGGAAGGTCGCACCCGCCGCGGTTGGTTCATTGCCACAGAGGGCACACCAAGCGCATATGTGCGAGTTCGTACGTCCCGACGACATCATCGCCTGGATGCGATGTTCGTGAGTGGAGCAAGAACACATCTCAAAACGCTCTTTAGTGCCGTGTTTGCGGCTCTGGGAGCCGAATCCCCTCGTCCGATTTACATCGCGATGCGAGGATATCAACAGGAATTGGGATCCGTCATCGAGGAGCTCGGTTTTCAACTGAATGCCGATCAACTGATGATGGTTCGGTACACCACCGTGTCTGTTCCGGCACGAACATCAGAGGGGTTCGAGCTCCTGCCAGCCAGAGAGTCCGACCCGCGCAGGGTACCGTCGTTTTACGTGAGGGAGCTGCATGAATAATTCATCTCAAATGCTCGCATTCGACCCTCAGATCGCCGCATTCGAACAGGATGCGGGGACAGAAGAAAAAGAAAATATTGTGAATTTGCACGAACATATCAATGAAATGGACACCGCCATCATCGATGATGTGCGGGAGTTGCTGGAAATTCTGCCAGAGGCAATTGGCCGGCAGGTGCTTCAGCTACAACGAAATCATTCCGAATACGGACAGTTAGTCGAGATCGTTATGGATCTCGGGCGTCCGCCCGAAGCCCGATTCCAGCACGAGGAAATTGAGCTCGGTGATATCGATGTCACCCGGCAAGATCTCGCGATGGTCGCTGAGCGGATCGGTACCTTTGGCGACGACAACCGCGCCGGTATCGAACGCACGCTGCATCGCATTTCCGCCATCCGCAACCGAACCGGCGAGATCGTGGGTCTCACTTGTCGTATCGGTCGCGCGGTGTTTGGAACCATCGCCATCATTAGCGATCTGATCGAAAGTGGTGAAAGTGTTCTCATTCTTGGTCGCCCGGGAGTTGGTAAGACCACGCTCTTGCGTGAAACCGCCCGAGTACTGGCCGATGAGTTACGTAAGCGCGTTGTGGTGGTGGATACTAGTAACGAGATCGCTGGCGATGGCGATATTCCGCATCCGGCCATTGGTCGGGCGCGTCGCATGCAGGTGCCAACGCCCACCCAGCAGGATCGCATCATGATCGAGGCAGTGGAAAACCACATGCCGCAGGTTGTGGTGATCGATGAAATCGGTACCGAACTTGAGGCGATGGCAGCTCGCACAATCGCCGAGCGCGGTGTACAGCTCATCGGCACGGCACACGGCAACACGCTCGAAAACCTGATGATCAATCCGACCCTCACTGATTTGATCGGTGGGATTCAATCGGTCACCCTCTCGGATGAGGAGGCACGTCGACGCGGCACCCAGAAGTCGATTCTGGAACGTAAGGCACCACCGACATTCGGGGTGATGGTCGAGATCGTGGAGCGCGATGAAGTGATCGTCCACAAGAATGTGGCCGCCACCGTCGATGCGCTCCTTCGCGGAGCACCTCCGCGATCCGAACGGCGACATCGTGCCGCCGATGGCACCATCACCACCTCTGCTTCGGAGGATGAGCGACGCGATCCTTCGTCCCGGCAGGGTGGTTCGCGACAGTCGATGATCGAGCGCCGATCTCCGGACTTTTTCGATGAGGAACTCTTTGCCGAGCGTCCCGCTCGACGAACACCAGAATCAGCGCCACATCGAACCCCCGAGCCTGATCCTGAGGAGTACCGCGAACTGACACCGGCCGAACAGCGTGCAGCAGCGCAGCCGATTATGGCTCTGGCGAAAGGGCGGGGCACACCAGCCAAGCCTCTGCGGATCTTCCCGTTTGGTGTGAGCCGAAATCGACTGGATTCCTCGATTGCCCACATGGATGTACCGGCGATGATCGTTCGAAATGAACACGAAGCCGATATCGTCATGACGCTGAAGAATGCGTACCGACGCAAGGCGCAACCGGTGCGGGATGCCGAACTTCGCGGTATTCCGGTGTACGTGTTGCGCAGCAACACCGCCACGCAAATGGAAAATGTGCTTCGCACAATCTTCCCGGCAACCATTGATAGCGATGTGGATGATGGAGAGAACGATGCCGAGGCACCTCGGCTAAGCCCTCGGGAGCGACGCGGCCACGATGTCACCATCGCGCTCTCGGAGGCTGAAGAAGCGATCGCCGCAGTCATGAAGGGGGCACCGGCCACAGCGTTGCGCCCTCAATCGCCACCGATTCGTCGGATGCAACATGAAATGGCCGAGCGGTACAATCTCGGTTCCAGAAGTCGGGGGCGTGATCCTTTCCGACACGTCGAGATTTACCGGGTCGGAGTGCAATAGTGGTTCAACGAGCACCATTCATCGTTCTGGAAGGGCCAGAAGGTGCGGGCAAAACAGTGCAATCAACCCGGCTGGCGGATTGGCTCCGCCGCCGGGGATGGCAAGTGATCCAAACCAGGGAACCTGGTGGAACCCCAACTGGCGATGCGATTAGGGCGATATTGCTGCAATCGGAAGGTCTGCATCTGCAATCTCGCACCGAAGCATTGTTGATGACTGCCGCTCGTGCACAGCACGTGGCAGAAGTGATTTTGCCTGCGCTTGCCGAAGGTACCGCCGTGGTGTGTGACCGATTTGTCGATTCGACCTATGCCTATCAGGGTGGCGGAAGCCAGCTGCCGATGGATGAGTTGGAGCGCTTGCAGGAGTTCGCCACCCGTGGACTCGTTCCGGACATCCGATTGCTGCTGGATCTGCCTGTCGAAGTTGGCCTCACCCGCCGACATGGCGATTCCGATCAGATCAATCGAATCGATCTCGCTCCACTCGAGTTTCACATGCGGGTGCGGCAGACCTTCCGCAATCTGGCCAGCTCCGAACCCGATCTGTGGGATATCATCGATGCAAGCAAAGGTATTGATGAAGTGACGACGGCCATCATTGAGGCGGTCGCACGCCGATTACAGGGCTGGAGCATACCAGACCCCCATCGGGATGAGGCGCCCAAATGAAGTTGGTTATTGCGGTTGTTCAGGAATCCGATGTTGATGACATCCTGGAGGCAATTCTGGATGCCGGATTTCACGCCACCCAAATCTTGAGTGCAGGCGGCTTTTTGCGAGAAGCGAATGTCACGCTACTCATTGGTGTAGACGAATCCGATGTGCCGAAAGCTATTCAAATCGTGGATCGCCATAGCAACGCCAGAAGGATGTTTGTGAACCCCCTCATGCCTATGGCTCCGGCCGAAGATCAGGGGAGTTCAGAATCGGTTCGGGTGGGCGCCAGCGTGTTTGTGGTGAACGTTCGGCGCTTTGAGCGCCTGACAGGGTAGAATAATCCCCGACGCCACGGTGGTCGCACTCGTTAAGTACTCCGTGGCCGAAGGAGCATGTTTTTGGAAGTCGAAGGTATTATCGCCAGGGTATTACAGGTGCTCATCGCACTTGGTGGTGCCTATCTTGTTGCCACATGGTTTGTGCTTATCGTGTGGACCTACCGCGATATCGAATCTCGAAGCAAAAATGTCGTCACCCAGGTGTTCTCCACACTGTTGGCGGTGTTCTTCTGGATTCCGGGCACGTTGCTCTACATGTTGCTACGCCCGAAGGAAACTCTGGACGAGGCCTATCAGAAATCCCTCGAAGAGGAATACTTGCTGCAGGATCTCCAGGAAGTACCGCTCTGCCCCAACTGCAACCACTTCATCAGCGATGAATGGCAGATTTGCCCTCACTGCAATACGCAGATTCGCGAGGGCTGCCACAACTGTGGTCGCCTGGTCGATCTTCGCTGGGATATCTGCCCGTACTGCGGCGTTGAGCAGCACGAGCATCAGCCCCATGCACACGCCCAGCTGATGGCACCGCAGGCGCCGATCCAACCCACTGCGCGTATCGATGCCGAAGCCCGCAAGGTTGGGTGGGTTGATCCTGCCGAAATCGAAAGCCGTCTCAAATCCGAAGCTGCCGCCCGTCAGCAATCAGTGAGCCTGCCACAAGCCCACGAGGCTCGTCCACTGGTCACGGAAGAGATCGCTGCTGTTGCTGGCGATGGCTCCTCCGATGGATCGAACAAAGCCGATTAGTGCTGGCGGCGGAATGCCTCGCGTCGGGTCATGCGGCTCGGCACGGCATTGGGTC
>JAFAEA010000407.1 GCA_023424355.1 Chloroflexota bacterium
CGCCTCATTCAATTGCAATAGCTCGTTTGCATTAGCCATTCCTGGCGTACTCCTTTAGCGTGGGAATCAGGTTGCTGCTTGTGGGCACAACAACAGCACGTGTCAAAAGAGGACACGTAGCAACACCGAAGTATACAGTAATTGTGGGGAAATCGTTGGTGGGGATGGTTAATGGAAGGTGAAGGGTTTCCGACTCCATACAACCCGGACGTACGCCCGCGTTTTACACGCGGGTTGCGGAACCATTTCCCAATGGCGAAATTGCACTCCCACACCCCGACGTAGGCCCGCATCTTATAAGCGGGTTGCAGATACCGGCACCGACGGCGAAATTTCGTGGTTGTTATCGACCTCCGATCGATTGCCCGCGCACCGATCCAGAGCCTAACTACGGTCGATTCTTTGAAGCGGTCTCCCTACCTCTTCTCACAACCGCCCCAGCGCGAACAACACACCGAAACACAGAGCCAGGAACGAAAGCCCTGCCACCAGCTTCGGTTGGGCATCCTGCAGCGGATGACCATCCAGCGGTTCGAACGGCAGCACCGAGTAACTCATCACCGACAGCTGGGCGATTGCGATCATCCGCAAGGCCGGCAACGGTTGAATGAGATAGATGACGAGAACGGCAAAGAATACGAGCAGGTTTGCTAGAGGCCCAAACAGATAAATCCAAAGGCGATCTGTATCATCTTTCGTTTTCACCGATTGCGCGGGGAACGGTCCTGAACTCAGGTTGATGGGGAGCAGCAATAACGACACTCCGATTCCGGGTGTCCACTGCACCGGCTCGAGCTCAGCCTTCATCAGATGCGCGGACAATCGGTGTGCGAACTCGTGCGTGGTTACCGCCGTTGCGAGCGCAAAGATAGCGAGAATCGCTGATGAGAGTGCCGCATCCCGTTCACCACGCCAGGCGGGCAGTGCGGTGGCGAACAGCATCACCGCGATCGTTGCAATGAACAACACCGATGTCGACCATGGTTGGCTCCTGAACCGGTTGTAGCTCGGAAGAAGATTCCTCTTCGCCCAGCTCCGGGTTGTTTCGGTGCGATCCATGAGCATAGCGATGACTTTATCCTTGAAGACTTCTTTCGTGGTGCCGATGATGACGAGCACAAAGCCAAACAATCCGAAGGTGGTTGCAGCAAGGCTCGATGCCGTGCCAAAGGTCCATGCCGCACCGTTATTGCCATCTCCGGTGATCTCGACACGGTAGATCGATTCATCGGTTTTGAACTTGAGTGGCTCGGTGACGAGAGACTTATCCAGCGCGAATGCGCGTGCCAGATACGCCTGCCCTCGCAGGATGCCGCCAGGTCCCTTCTGCATCTCAAGCACACCGAGGTTCCACCAGCCAAGCGCGTATTCCGGATTGGCGGCAACGGCATTGGAGAAGTACTGGTGGGCGGCTTCCGGATCGGTCGGCGCATTGGCCACGCCGAGATCGTTTAGCACAGGATAGAGCGTGTGGTCGGATTCGACCGCGAGCATCATGAGCTCATTCGCGAGTTCCTGGTCTCCCATCAGTCGAGCCACCCATGCGCGATTCATTATGAAGACGGGGTTTAGTGCATCAAACTGAAGAGCTGCATCAAAGTCCTGAATCGAATCCAAACAGACCTGGGCGTTCTGCCCACTGCAGTTTGCGCTCTCTTCCGAATCTCCGGTGAGCTGAAGGCGCGCAATGCCTCTATTGCTAAAGGCGTGAGGCACAAGATGCGTGATCTCAACGCAATTGTCCAAATCACAGGATATGCATCTGCCAGTCACGCAACCTTCAGGCTCTGCCCAAATCAGCCATTCATCATACATTTCAATTGCGCCGCGAAAGTCGCCATCGTCCAGAATGACTCCTGCTAATCTCAGTTGATTTGAGTGTTGGTTTGCAGGCTCTGACTCCAATCCAGATTGATAGGACGTCCTGGCTTTGTCATTCTTGCCCATGATCTCCCAAAGGAGGCCTTTCGCAAAAAAGGAATTGCTCTCGGTGTAACTCAGCGCGGCTTCATATTCCTGACGCAAAATCAGGCTCGAAGAGATACATCCCCTCAACACTCTGGAATCCCACTCGTCAGTGATTATTCTCAGAGCAGATTCGCACAAGTTAGTAGCCTGTTCAGGACGACCAGAGAACATCAACCAGGTTGAAGCAGTCCTCACGACATCGATATCTTGAAGCAAGTCCGGAGATGCCTGGTCAGGATCTGCTACAAGCTGAGCGATATCCACACTTTGATCCAGAGATCCAAGATTCAGCCGCTTAGCATCTGCCATCACGCCTTGCGGGTCCCCCAACGCTTCTGAAAGCGAGATAACGCCTGCCGGTGGTTTCAAGTCAACCGTAAGTTCATCGAATGCCACCGAATAACCACCACCACCACCTTTGAAGCCTTGATAGTCCACGTCCCATTGTGGAACATTCGCTACCTGCGGAGATGCGGAGACATGGTTGGCGACCACCCTGGTTTGAGCGAGGGCATGAGGCTGAGTGTCGCTATACAAGTAGTCATGTCGTCGCTCAATATCACGGGCCCGTTCCATTGATTCACGAATGATCTCAGGAGATCCTCGACGAGCTAGGTAGAGAGAAGGCAACAGATCATTTAGAAAATCCTGTTCAGGATGTATAGCGATCGCGTGCTCCAACGTATATATCGCGGATTCATGCTCCCCAAGAAGAGATAAAGTAAAGGCTCGTGCCATATAGATCGATGGATCGTCGGAATACATCAATGCGCGATCGTAATAGTTCAGCGCACTGCGAGCGGAACTCCGCACTTCAAACGGTGCATTCGCCAACCGTGTGTTTCCCATGGGTTCATTGTGATCAAGCGCACCTAGTTGGAGGTCTCCCAACATAGCGTTGGCAAATGCCATCTCCTGCGGATTCCCTGTGCTCAGCAACTCCTGAGCATACTCGGGAAGAATTACTTCCAGGAATTCGTTGCTGAACCAGGCGTACGCAGGAGTGCTCTGCGAAAATCCAATTGATTTTTCAACGGCGAATCGCAGGACGGTTATGTCTCCTGGGTTCTGTCGCATCCATTGAATGAGGTCATATTCCATATTTGAAAGGGGTTCAACGTGCGCTCGAAAGTAGAAATTGTTTATGTGGGCGATCCTTGAGTTCGGATTAATTTCTATGGCAACCAATGTCAGACGAGAAGGCTTGTTTGAGTATTCGCCTACGCCCATGAAATTATGAGGATCAATAACGATCTGATTGTAGAACATAGCAACTGCCAGATTGCTCAATCTTTCAGCGTTAAGAGGATCACTAGATAGCCGATCAAAAATACTCATAGGCAGGGGAGAAGAATCCGCACTATCCATCCACCGCTTCAAGTCCATTTCAAGGGAGGATGGCAGATTAAGCGCTTCAAGAGAAGCCTGTAGAAGCGCATCAGAATCCGTAGCATCGAAATACAAAGCGCTGTCATAAGTTTCAGTCACAATTTGGGATCTTTGATCAGGTAGATCACGGGCAATCAACGGCAGTGGTTCCAACAGATCCTCAAACCCCGGCAGCGGCTCATCCCGATCCGGCAACGGAGCAGCACTCCAACCGGCAGATGCTGCGGGAATCGGTGCCAGCACTGGCACCAACACAGCCACAACCAACGGAAGCAACATCAGGATCGCGAAAACGACCGTGATCCATCGAATCGGCGAAAGGTTGAACACACGCATCTGCCTGACTCCACTACTTGCGGATACCTCCACGCCACCAGCCTCGGGAGGCGGTCAACGGAAGGCTTATTTACTTTTGGTCCCGATCAAATAATAAGTGCTGAAGCGCGAAATGTATATCCCGTGCAGAAAAAATCCTCTACTCAGATTCGGTGCTACGATACCCATGGCTTTTCGGGATGCCACCCGTTCATCATCAGGAATCGCAATGGCTGCAACCAGCAGTGTTTTTCGCAATAAACCGCTCATGACTCTGGCGGTGGGTCACTTTAGTGTGGATATGTTCGGTGGGTTGCTGCCGGTGCTCTACCCACTGCTCACCGATCAATTCGATCTCGATCTCAAGACGGTCGGATTCGTGGCGCTCGCCTACTCCGGTGCCAGCAGTCTGAGCCAGCCAGCCTTCGGACTCCTCGCCGATCGCATCGGCACGAGGCTCACCGGTCTCGCGCTGGTGTGGAGCGGTGTGCTCTTCGCGACGGTCGGATTCGCGAGCAGCTTCTGGCTGCTGGTGACCCTCGCCGCCCTCGCCGGTCTGGGTAGCGGAGCCTTCCACCCCTTCGGCGCCATCAGCGCCAATGCAGTGATCGATAAAGCCAATCGCAACGAAGCCATGAGCATCTACTCCGGTGGCGGTATTCTCGGCGGCAGTCTGGGACCGCTCATCGGCGTGGGCTTGTTCGGCGCATTCGGCACCCGAGGCACGGCCGCGATGCTGCTGCCAGCACTCGCTGTCGCCGCGTTCCTGATGTACTCCATGCGCGAGCACAATGTGCCTGGTCGCGGCAAGAAGACCGTGGATGCCCTGGCGCCAGCGGTGCCGTGGGCAGTGATCGGCATCATCGTGGCCACGCAGATGCTGCGGCTCTTCCCGACCATCGGCATCCAGAACTTCATTCCGCTCTGGTACGACGATCTGGGCTACAGTCCGGCATTTTACGGCGCGTTGGCCAGCACGCTGATGTTCGCGATGGCCTTCGGCAATATGGGTACCGGTCGGCTTGCGGATAAATACGGCCGACGCAATGTGATTCTGTGGACTACGCTGCTCAGCATCCCGGCAGTGTTGGGATTGGCGCAGTGGCCGGGCGTGCCCGGATTCTTTTTCGCGGCAGTTCTCGGTCTGCTCGCAGCTGCCACGGTTCCCCTACTTCTGGTGATGGCGCAGCAGTTGATGGTCGGCCAGGCAGGACTCGCCAGCGGCGCGATCCTCGGTCTCGGATTCGTGGCGGGCGCCATCGGGGCACCGGTGTTCGGTGCCATCGCGGATAGTATCGGCACGCAGAACGCCGTGCGCACGCAAGTATTCATGCTGCTCATCGCGGCAGTGGCCGCCTGGTACCTGCCATCGGAAGCACGGGTACGCGAGCTCGCCGGCGATTCATAACCATCCCGAACCTTCTTCTATAGGCACCATGTGGCCCGATTTCTGCTATCCCACAGGATGATGTAGAATTCGCCCTATATCCGTGGTGATTTAACCATGCGCCAACTGTGTCAAAGGACGTTCACATGGCCCGACGCGACAAGCCGAATCCGTTCTCTTCAAAGTCTCGCCAGCAGGAGCCCGTAGATCTGCGGGATTACGATGACGAGGAGTACTACGACGACGGTTACGATGATGCACCGGCTGCCCGTACCGACGAGCACAAGGTGTTTGGTTTGGGTCTGCAAAGCGCCGATGATCGCCAGCCGACCTATGGCCAGGGAATCGTGTTCGCACTGATCATCGCCGCAGCTCTTCTGCTGTGCGCGATTATCGCCATCGGCGATGGCGATGGCAGTATTCCGCCGATGCTGCAGCGCAGCTCTACCCTCCTCTGGGTCGTGAGTCTTGTCGCGCTCGTGCTGGCCGCTGCTGGTGCGCAGTACTCGGAATACGTGACCGTGAAGGCCGCTGAAGCCAATGGCGAGCCGTGGGCGCGGCGGGTTTCCACCGCGTGGGTGGTGCCGTTTGTCGCCGTTTTCGCGGCGGCATTACTCATTGCTACCTATCACAATCGCTGGATGCTGCTCTTTGGCCCCGCACTGGCGTTCATCGGCATGGCAGCGTCGCTGCTCAGCCGGGATCTGCTGGACGAAGCCGAGGAGCCAAGCGTTCGCACGGCAAGTGTCATCAGTTCGGTGGTCGGCATCGTGGTGGCATTCTTCGCCTTTGGCGCGGTGTACATCAACAAATTCGAAACTTGGATCGCGGTTCCGCTGGTCACCATCATCTCCTTCATTCTGTTGCTGGAGGCGCTGGAACGCGCGGCAATGCCCGCACAGAAGCGTGTGCTTCACGCCGGAATCGGTGCCTGGATCATGGCCGCCACCATGATCGCGCTCTCCTGGTGGCCAACCTGGGGCTGGGGCGGTGGCGCCGTGCTCACCGGCATGTTCTACATGATCTACGGACTCATGGTGACCCAGGCTGAAGGTCGGGCACTGGATCGCAACAAGATGCTCGAATTCGTTGGCGTTGGTAGCGCCTTGCTGGTTATTGTTGCCCTGCGAGACGTTATTCTCTAGCAATCGCCGCCCGGTTTGCGTTTGCTTGCCCTGTTGATTGGGGGATCACACTATGCCTGAAAATATCATTGATCT
>JAFAEA010000127.1 GCA_023424355.1 Chloroflexota bacterium
TTTTCCTGGAACAGCTTGGCGCGGGTGTACTTGCTGGCCGGATCATCGCCAATGGTGCCGTAGGCTTCAAACTCTCCGTGCGCCACCATGCCGCGCGCGTGAACCACACGCTCAGGCACACGTTCGCGATCGAAGTGGCTCAGCTTCTCCATGAAGTGGTAGTTCTCCATGGTGGCCGGACCACGATTACCTACCGTGCGGAGTTCCTGATTGTTATGTACCGGGTGTCCCTGTCGGGTAGTAAGAGTTGGTTTCTGCTGATCTGCCATGCATTGCTCCAATTCACGGTCATTCCCCGAGGGTGCAAACCACGGGGAGACAAGACGAAATCTACCCCTCCATTGTCAGATGCTAATCATTCGTTGTCAAGAATCATTCTCAACTGGAGAGGGTCATATTCTGCTATTCAGAGAGGAATATGCAGACTGTATCCAAATTGGCCCGACATCGGGTGCCAAATGGTACCCATGTGGGGAAATCCCTCACGGTATGTTTGTTGAAGTGCAAAAACCTTCTGTCGATCACCTGCCTGGTTGCCTCCTCACTTCACCCCCATGAAGTGGGAGGTAGCCGTGTTTGGGTGGTTTTTGGTTCGCTGAGAGGCATCCCCATGCCATTGCCTTTAAGGCACAAATGTTAGCTGCGTACGTTCGATACTTGTGGACGTTCATATCAGAATATGGCAAAGTCGCACATAAGTAGAGCCGCACGTACCCGGGATGACGATGGCAATATCGCTTGGTGCCACCTCAGAAAACCTTCTTAAAGGGATCGATCGTTTGATCGCTTCCACGGTTTCTGTGCTGCCCACACATCGATCCCGACCACACATCTCCCGGGCCTGGAGTTCCACCCGCGGCGAGGAAATCGCTTCGGCGCTCGTCGATGTCTCAGGTGGGTTCCCGGGGAATCTACGCTGGCAACAGCACCTGAGCAAACTGAACCTTCACCTCACGGATTCCTGGCTGATTGTCGGCGAAGGCACCCAGATGGGTTTCACTATCCCACTGGATCGCATTTCTGGTGTGGCGGTGCAGTATCTGGGAGGTCTGCAGCCGCCGAGCCTGGTGGTGTGGTATCAGGATGCCGATATGATCGGCTCCTTTCTGGTCACTTTCCGCGGCACATCCCGCAATCGCGCCGGTCAGTTCCGCGCCGAGTACCTGCACCAACTCATGGAAGACCTCGGAATCACCACTATCGAGACCATCGATGCCGCTTTCAAACCATCACTTTATTGCGATTGGGATGATGTCGCCGATTTCGCGGACGACGAGGCGATCTTCACCGGTCGGGCCATCGCGAGTGCGGCGGGACCATTCGGGGCCCAATTGGATACGTGCGATGTGTGGATCACCGAGCACGCAATCCTGTGGTGCCCGGAACACGGACATGGGCTCAACTGCCTCCCGCTGGATACCATCATCGATTGCCGTAACGGATTTGGCGATCGCCTCTCCATCGGCATCGAGGATAACTGCGGCGGTCGCTACGATCTCTACTTCGATTTCGGCAACGGTCCAGACCGATCCAACCCCATCGCCCGGGTGAAGCAAGTGCTGGCAGCATCGGGCATCCCCACCGGCACCGCGGTTTCGCCCATCGCACCATGGCGCAGCGGCGGCACCCGCCGTCCGACCGATATCTAGCATCTCTCTCCGATAGGTTCTGCCATGAAAATCGGCGTAATCACCGACGCCCATGCCAATTTGCCCGCATTTCAGGCCGCGTTAACTGCCATGAATCAGGATGGCTGTGATCTCATTGTGCACACCGGCGATGCCATTGGTATCGGGCCACATCCGCGCGAAGTTCTGGAACACATCCAGCGAACCCAGGATCTGGTTCTCATCATGGGAAACCACGATGCGATGTATTGCGAGGGCATCCCGCAGCCCCTGCCTGATTGGATGTCTGTAGGCGAATGCGAACATCAGCGATGGACCCATGATCAGATACGCCCGGCCATGCGCGGCTGGGTGGAATCATGGCCATATTCCATTGATATGAACGTTGGCAACACCAGTGTGCGCTTTCAGCACTATGGACTCGTAGGTAAAGATTTTGCGAAAGTATCGCAGCGAAATTTGCCTTCGGAGCTCGATGCTGCTTTCCAGCCCACTACGGATCTGGTGTTTTTTGGCCATCATCACCCACGAGCAGATATTCAGGGACTGGCGCGATACATCAATCCTGGAGCGCTTGGATGCAATGTGCATTCAGGCGCCCGGTATGCGCTACTGGATGTGGATGAAATGGGGAATCCTCAAGTCACCTTGAAATCGGTCCCGTACGATTTCAGTGGAGTGCTGGAAGACATGACTTCGCGAGATGTTCCGGAGGCCGATTTCATTCTGAAGGCATTTCTCCAGTAATCCATCGGCCTCTGAATAGAACCTACTTCACCATTTCTCCGAGCGCAGTTCCAATGCGACCAATGAACCGATCGGCATCGTACGGATTCTCGAAGTGCTGGGTGAGCACTGCCACCACAATCCGCTGCTTCTCGCCGATGATCACACCGCAATCGTGATTGATGCCTTCGATGGTCCCGGTTTTGCCCGCGTATTCGACATCGTCCGGCAGGTGACG
>JAFAEA010000168.1 GCA_023424355.1 Chloroflexota bacterium
TGTTCGATTCCATCGAAATCGTATTCCCAGCCATTACCAGTCTGCAGCATGGGAACCTCGATGATTTCGCGACCCAACATGCCCGGAATGAACAGGAACGGCATGTACGCCGGGGTCGGCAGGATAACCTTGCCACCTTTGGGTGCGTAATGCGTGAGGGTAATTTCCAGTCCCTTGAGCACATCGGGCATGGATTTCACCATTTCTGGTGTGACATCCCAATCGGTGTTGCGGTGATACCAACCGGAAACGGCTTCGCTCAAATCGGCATCCACCTGCTTCGGCAGGTAGCCGAAGTAGCCGGCATCCACCAATTTGCGCATGGCGTCTACCACCACGGGTGCGGTGCCGTAATCCATCTCGGCCACAAACGCGCCAATGCAATCCGGGAACATGGTCCATTTGGCCCCCATCGTGCCCGCCATGCTCTCTGGTGTCAGTTCATCGTAATTTACGCTCATGACTTTCCTCACGTTTTTCGCCAAAGGTTCGTAAAGGCATTATCGCAAACCTTTCGCAATTGGAGAATAGCGCCGGGCAACGACTCCTTCCTCGCCGCCGTGTTTTGCCCTTATGTGAAACCGGGGTGTGATTCGTGCGTTTGTAATGGTAACGACACGTCGCGTAATCGGGAGGTCTATCATGCACAGGTACTTCAGCTCTGTTCTTCTCTCCCTCTTCGGCGCCTTTGCTCTGGTTTCTCCAGCAGCGGCACAGACATCCGGTATGGTCCCTGGCTCTATCACGGTACTTGGCGAAGGATCGGCATCGACTCCGGCCGAAACCGCAACGGTGCTTATCGTTCTCGGTGGCGATTCAAATATCTACGTGGATCCGGCGACGATTGGTCCCGATGGGGTGGCGACACCTGCAACAATCGATGCAACCAGCGTGGTCGATGCCATCGTCGCCGGCGGCGTTCCTGCCGAAAACGTCACAGTAATGGAATCCTCGTTCCAGGGAGAATGGGGTTCAGGCATGCCACCAACTCCCGTAACCATCGCGATTACCGTTGATGATCCAACGGTGGATGGCCTCTCCTCCATGTTAGAAACAGTGCGCACCACTGCCGCGAAGAACGACCAGTTCGTCAATCAATTCAGCGTGCTTTACAGCATCGCCGATTGCAGACCGCTGCAACAGCAAGCCAGAGCAGCGGCGGTGGCCAATGCCCGCGAACAGGCGGAGGATCAGGCGATGGCGATGGATACGGCTATCGGCAAGATCTCGGCCAGCCGGGATACGCTTCCACAATCAATGGGTTTCGTGCCAATGAACGGTTGCTCATCGGTGCCAGTGGCAACACCACTTGCCATGAAATACGTCGCACCGATGTTCGATCCTGCCCAGCCGGCCGAGGTGACTGTGGTTGCAGCCGTTGAGTTGAGCTTTGATCTTCCATAGAAGTGTGCGAACTCATCTCGATCGCATTACCATAGTTTCTGTTGAGTTCGCTTCAGCCCTCGAGGTAGTACCGCATGCAAACCGCCGCTCCATTTAGCCCCACCATCACACCTGCCGGTGAAGCAGTACAGGCTGGCCCCTGGCAAATGACGCTTCAACGAGCAGAACTTGGGGCAGATGCTCTCGCAACAATGACGGCGGCAAATGCAGCCAATGGTGATGGTCCGCTGGATCTCCAGTGGGCCATCGCCTGGATGAGTGTCACGAATACTTCAGATGCACCCAAGGTGATCAATGTCAGCGATTTCTCCGCGTGTGGCGCGGAAGGGGTACTCTACCAGTCACCGCTCACCGTGGGCCCAAGCCCACTGCTTCAAGGAACTGTGGAGGCCGGAGCAACGCTGGAAGGCGGAGTTCCCTTCTGGATTGGCGATCAATCCAACGCCCTACTGCGCTTCAGCAGTCCATTTCTTGGCGGAAACTGGGCCGATGCCTGGTTTGCCCTCACCGACGGCGCCACCATGCCGCAGTACGATCCGATTCCAAATGCCAGCGAACTGGGAGTGGATCCTGCGGCGCCAGCCCAGTTTGGCGAAACCGTTCGATCCGGTGATTTCGATGTCACAATTCAGCGATACGTCACCGGGCAGGAGGTGTTTGATATCGCACCAACCGGCACACGAGCGCTCGGTGCCGGCGATACCGGCAATTGGCACGGATTCCTGGTGACCATCCGCAATGTTTCCAGCCGGCCGAAGTTCTTCAGCTTTGTGGCATTGCGAATTGCTGATACCTCCGGCGAGCCATGGGACCATCTGCTGGCCCTCTCGGCTCCGCAACCGGATGCTGGCCGAGAACTCCTGCCTGGTGCAACGCACGAAGGCTGGGCGTTGATCGAGACCGCGCAGTGGGCGGAGCTCAACCTCGTACGCGTGCAGAACACCGAGATTGGCGGCAATCCGCGCTACTACACCTTTGGTGGTGCCGTGGAAGAAGAGCTTCCAGATCCGGTGACCGATCTCCAGGAAGGCGATGTGGTGTCTATCACAACAACACCACTGAACTTGCGAGAAGAAGCCAGCACCAGCGCCAATATCGTGACGGAGCTGGATGGAACCAGCACACTCACCATCACCGGCGCAGCGGTTGAGGCAGATGGTTTCACCTGGTATCCGGTGAAAGTAGATGCTTCTGGCGAAACAGGTTTCGTCGCCAGCAACTACCTGCAACCTGCAGAAGTCGACTGATTCGGGCAATTTCCTGTACGTACAATCGCAATAGCGAGGATCCACCACTAAACTGGATGTACAGCACCGGTGATGGACGCCTGTGCATGAGGAGATGATGGGATGACGTGGCAAACATGGACACTCGCGACTCTGATCGTGGTGTTCGCTGCAATTCAATACATCCTCGCCTGGAGCGCGATTGTTGATCTGCTCCATCGTCCTCGCGTGCGTGGAAATAGCCACATGTTCTGGGCGCTGGTCATCACCTGCGTGCCAATTGTTGGAGCTCTGGCCTACGGTGCCATTGGCCCCACCAGCTTCCGATCCAGCACCATCATGTCGACACCAGTCGAAACATCGCGCATGCCCGTTGCTACAGGCAAGCCGGCGAACGTTACCCCCTTCCGCAAGTACTCCGGCAAGATGAGTGATCACATCCCGGCGCAGCGTCCTGGTGTCACTCGCAGCCGTGCCCACAGCGTCAACGGCGTTGTGACAACTCTTCGCCGCCGACCCGGTGCGTAGCCCAAAATCCCATCAAGAATTAATTCTTTCTTCCTTATAATTGCGTTCACCTCATCCACTGGTCAGCGAGTCACACCTCGCAGGCGGTGGATGTTTCTCGTATCCTTTGTGGACGGAATGCGAACGTAGCCTGCGATGGTTACGAAGCATGCGACAACAGATTCCGCACCGTTCTCGCAAACGTCCGTACGGCTCGCCCCGCACACGACAACATGAGGCACAAATGGCCAGAAATTTCTTTGGACAAAGCAAGAATCGTCAGGCAAACAAGCGTCAGGAAGCGCGTGAACGCCACTCTGCCGAACAGGAAGAGCGGCGAAGACTGGCTCAGGAGCGCCAGCGAGCAGCACTCGCGGCGCAGAGCACCAATGCAGCACTGCCGGATCTGGATGACGAAGAAATCTACGAGGATTACGAAGAGTACGAGCCGGAATATCAGGAACCGACCACCATTGCCAGGCCGGAAAGCTACCGCGAACAGGACGATCGCAAGCGCGATGACGCCCGGTATCATGCGCTTCTGGCCGATCTCGAGGATATGCGTGCCACACTCCGCGATGTCATGGAAGATCGCGATTCCAGCCTCGTCATGATCAAGGAGCAGGCCGCGCTCATCGCACAGATGCAGCAATCGCTGGAGCATACTGCGAACGAATCGAAGCAGGCACAGCAGGCGGCAGCCCTCAACGAGAATCGCACCCGCCAGTTTGTGGAGGAACTGGAAGAACGGCTCGACGATGCCGTTCGGCCGGTGCGCTCCCTGCAATCGCACGTCACCGATCTTCTGGAGCAAAATCGCCGCAAGGTGGATGACTCTACGCAGAACAAGGAGCGATTCGGCGAGATCAGTGCCAATATGGAGCACCTCTCCGCACAAACCGATCGCACCAGTGCCATCGCCCATGGCTTGCGTGACGGAATCGATGCCATTCGCGGTGAGGTGGATGAACTCCGCCGCGATATTCTGCGAACTGACGATGCCACCAAGATCGTGGATCAGGATTCGC
>JAFAEA010000188.1 GCA_023424355.1 Chloroflexota bacterium
CCGGCCTTGTTCCGTGGGACAACCGCAAGCGACTCGCCCAGAAAATCGGCGTAGTTTTTGGTCAGCGAACCCAATTGTGGTGGGATCTGGCGCTGATCGAGAGCCTCGAACTCCTGAAGCATCTCTACAGGGTGCCGGAAGATCGATTCCAGGAGAATCTGGCGACAGCAACAGAACTGCTCGGACTGGACGAATTCATCCGCACACCGGTCCGACAGCTCAGCCTCGGTCAGCGGATGCGCGGCGATCTCGCGGCAGCGCTCCTCCACGATCCGGAGATTCTGTATCTCGATGAGCCAACCATCGGTCTCGATATCGTGGCCAAGGCCGCGATTAGGGAGTTCCTCGCCACACTCAATCGCGAACGACGGACGACGGTGCTACTCACCACGCACGATCTCGACGATATCGAGCAGCTGTGTCCGCGCATCATGGTGATCGACCACGGTCAGGTGATGTACGATGGCGCCCTCGAGACACTGAAATCAAAATGGGGCGGACGCCGGCAGCTCATCGTCGATTATTCGAATGAACCAGAAGAGGGCATTCAGAGTATGAGCAATGGACACCTGGAGATCACTAGCATCGATGGACCTCGAGTGACTATCGCGTTTGATCGCGAGGCAGTATCGGCCCCTGATGTCCTCACTCGCGCGGGCAACTTCGGCGAAGTGCGCGATATGAGCATTCAGGAGCCGGATATCGAAGATGTGATTCGGCGAATGTACGCTGGGGCGATTCCTACCGGGATCTAAACGCCGAGCAAATCGCTGATTGTCGCTGCGTAGATGCGTGCCTGTTTGACGAGATCGTCGACAGGCATGCACTCGTTGGCGCCGTGCTCGTTTTCGCCTGCCGGCCCCATGATGACCGTATCGACACCAATCGAGCGGTATAGACGAGCATCAGTAATGCCGGCCCATTCCACAAAGAACTCCGGTTCATCGCCAAGTGAGCGGAGCGAGTTCTGGAACGCTGTCACTAACGGCGAATCGGCCGAGGTCATATTGGCTTCGGTATAGCGCTCCGGATCGTATTCCAGTTCGTAGACGAAATCCGGATCTTCAGCAGCCACGGCATCCAACTTCGCGCGGATATCGGCGATCACCGATTCCACCGTTTCGCCTGGAACCGTGCGGCGATCGATATCGATGGTGGCTTCTCCCGGCACCACATTGTGGGCCACGCCACCTTCGATTCCGTTGACGCTGAGTACCGGATGTCCAACCGCCTCGTGGAACGTTTCAAGATGATGCTCAAGCGCCAGGATTCCCTTGGCTGCCTTCTGCAACGCGTTGATGCCGATCACCCGCGCAACCGCCGTATGACTGGCACGTCCCTTAAAGTGGACTTTCACTCCGAGTCCGCCGCGCTCGGCGATACGAATGCGAAAGTTACTCCCCTCGCCCACGATGGTGTAATCCGGTTTGGGAATATTTCCAGCTTCGATTTCGGCTACAACGTGCTTCGTACCGAAGTTGGCACCGCGCTCCTCATCGCTCACAACATGCACGGTGAGCGCTCCCTTGAGCGGCGCATCGCGGAACATCTCCATCATGGTGAGCATCACGCCGACGCTGGACTTCATATCCGCAGCTCCGCGGCCATAGATGGTGGAACCGTCCTCGCTGAGCACACCCTCGAACGGATCGGTCTTCCAGCTGCCGGCATCGCTGACCGGCACCACATCGAGGTGGCCATTCATGGCCAGCAAAGGACCTTGCTCCGGATTGCCAATGGTGGCGATGATGTTTGGTCGCTTCGGATCGTTCGCTGTTTCGATGTAGCTGATACCTCGCTCATCGAACCACTGCTTCACGAACTGCATTATCTCGAATTCGTCGCCACTGACCGACGGAATCGACACGAGTTGGGTGGCGATTTTGGCAATGGTATCCCGATTGACTTGATCTACCCATGTATTGTTAGACATTCTTGCTCCTCGATCCGGAATACAACTCGGAAATCCTTGTACCACAGGAATCCCCATTGTGGGCCCGCTTTGACGTACAATTGAAACAGTGAATGAAGACTGCATCGAGAGACCCATGACCACCATAATTTGCCAACAATGTGACGATTCATTTGAATATTCGGACGCCGAGCGCGAGTTCCGTGAGCACCGCAGTTTGGCGCGCCCGATTCTGTGTCCATCGTGCCGGCAGCGGGATCGACAGCGCCGCAATGGCGAACTCGTGAACCTTTATATGCGCACGGATTCGTTCGATCCGTTCCTCCTCGGCGAGAACACCCAGGCCGGCAACATCCACCGTCCGAACCGTGAAGTACGCATGATGCACGATGCCATCTGCGCCGCCTGCGGCGCGGAAACACGGGTTCCATTTGCACCGCGTGGAGATCGTCCGGTGTATTGCAAGAACTGCTTCAACCAGCGCAAGGGCAGATAGTTTCACTGCGGGGCCATGATATCCTTACATGTAAGGAATGAAAGGAATCCCGCGTGGAAATCGCCAAAGTGACCTCCAAGGGTCAAATCACCATTCCCAAAGAAGTTCGAGACGAACTTGATCTGTCTCCGGGCAGCAAAGTTGTCTTTCTGAAGGTGGGAAACGAAATGGTTGTACGCAACGCTAGTGTTGAGTCTGAAACTCTACGTCAGCGATCCGACGAACTAAAGCAACGATGGCTGGCTGAAGCTGCTGCGAAGTACGATATTGATCTTGATGAAGTGCGGAACAGAGCTGAGGGTAAAACAACGAAAGAACTTCTGGAAGATGTGCGAGCAGGGTTCCGTAAAGTCATTGAAGAAAACGGGCTCAAATTGGACGAAGATATAGCTAAATATTTTGGAGTCTCAGAAGACGACTACGTGAAGTGAAAATCGTTCTGGACACCAACGTCTTGTACTCCGCCTTCATTCAGGCATCGCCTCGGATGCAAAGGCTGATTGACTGGACGATCTCCAATCACGATGTTTATGTGACGCCGACAATCATCGTGGAAATTCTCGAAAAGGCGGCAGAGCGAGCCCCCGACACGTTGCCGTCAATAGTGGCTCTCCTGGCCTCAGACAGCGTCGGGCTCCTCGACGAGCATCTACCGCTCGCCCCTAAACGCGTGATCATAAGAGACAAGAATGATCAGGCGATCATTGATGCGGCAATTTCCAACGACATAGATGTAATCATCACGGGCGATAAGGACTATCACGCCCTCGAACTAGAACACCCCATCACAATGTATCCGGGCGATTTTGCTGCAGCGTTTCTCACCAGCGAGTCTTAAACAACAAATCCGGCCAGAGAATTCTCTGGCCGGATTCGAGAAACTCGATTTCTACACGCCCAGCAGGTTGCTGATGGTGAGCGCGTAAATCTTGGCCTGCTTCTCGAGGTCATCGATGTTGATGCTCTCGTTGGCGCCGTGGGCTCCTTCGCCGCGGGGACCCATTCCAACTGTATCCATGCCGTGCTGGCGATAGAAACGACCATCGGTCATGCCAGCCCACTGCACGAAGAACTCTGGCTCCTCGCCAGTGAGATCGCGCACGGCCTTCTGGAATGCCTGTACCAGTGGCGAATCCTCTTCGGTGATGTTCGGGGCAATGTAGGAGCCATCCGGATCGATCTCGAGCTCGTACACGAACTCCGGATCCTCGGCGGCCACTGCATCCAGCTTGGCGCGGATATCAGCGACAGCGCTATCCATGTCCTCACCAGGGACAAGTCGACGGTCGATGCTGAGCTTGGCTTCGCCCGGCACAACATTGTGGGCAACGCCGCCTTCGATCATGTTCACACTCAACACCGGGTAGCCAACTGCCGGGTGGAAGGTGTCGATGTGATGCTCCAGGGCAATGATCGCCTTGGCAGCTTTCTGCAGTGCATTGATGCCGGTGACGCGGGCGGCAGCCGTGTGGCTGGCGCGTCCCTTGATCAGCACATTCACCGCCAGTCCACCACGCTCGGCGTTGCGAACCTTGTGCTCGCTGCCCTCACCGATGAACACATAATCCGGGCGTGGCAGGTTACCCGCTTCGATCTCGGCCAATACGTGCTTGGTGCCATAGACGGCGCCAACTTCCTCATCGCTGACGATGTGGGCGCTGAGGGCACCCTTGAGCGGAGCATCCTTGAACATCTCCAGCATGGTCATCATCACACCCACGCTGGTTTTCATGTCGCTGGAGCCGCGGCCGTAGAGCTTCTTTCCATCTTCACTGACCACGCCCTCGAACGGATCCGTCTTCCAGTCACCGGCGTCGCTCACAGGTACCACATCGAGGTGACCATTCATGGCGATCAACGGACCTTCGGAGGGATTGCCGACGGTGGCGATGATGTTCGGTCGCTTCGGATCGTTGGCGGTTTCCACGTAGCTGATACCACGCTCATCCAGCCATCGCTTCACAAACTGCATAACTTCATACTCATCGCCACTCACAGATGGAATGGAAACGAGCTGCTTTCCAACCTCGACAATCGCATCGCGGCTGACTTTTTCTACCCAGGGACTTGTGGACATGTGACCTCCAGAAACACTATCAATATCGGTCTCTTGTATCACGATTTCGAGAGGCCGCCAACCGATGAATGTACCCACCGCGCAACACTACGAAGATTTCTTCACCAGGCGCATATGGATCACACCATCGATACCCAGATTCTCGGCAACATCGTAGTGATCAAAGAGGTCTTCCATGCCTTCCCACAGGTTTTCACCTGCGCCCAGCACGATGGGAACGATCACAATGTGGGCCTCATCAATCAACTGGGCCTTGAAGAATTCTCGTAGAACTCTGACGCCTCCACGGATGCAGATGTCGTCCTCTCCAGCGGCCTCCTGCGCCAAGGCAAGCACCTCGGCAGCCGAACCATCGACGAAATGGAACGTGGTGCCACCCTCCATCTCGATACTCGGACGCGGGTGATGAGTCATGACGTACGTGGGATGGTGATATGGCGGATTATCGCCCCACCATCCTTGCCAGGTTTCGTCTTCCCACGGGCCCCGCTGTGGACCGAACATATTCCGCCCCATGATGGTGGCGCCGAGCCCCTGAAAGCTGCGCTCCACCATGTCATTGGCTGCACCATAGTTGCCCTGGGGTGCACCAAACATCTCGGCGGCGTGGGCAGTTCGAACCATCCACTGATGCAATCGTTCGCCGGCATGGCCAAACGGAGTCTCGAGTGTTTGAGGTGTGCCGGTGCCATAACCATCGATTGAAATTGAGAAACAATGAACGCGGACTCTGGACATATGGTGCCTCCTTTGGTTCGATTCTGGGTTGAGTGTTGCAGAACAAGGCCCCATTCCACTACTTCAATATTGCAGTTAAGCAAAAATCCCCGGTCGCGCAAGCACGACCGGGGAAACATGCGGTTCTGTGGTTAGATGCGTTCGAAGCGCTCGACATCCAGCACGAAGACAATTGCTCCGCCGACTTCGACTTCGAAGTTCTCCGGCATGTAAAGCAATCCTGGCTCGAGTGCTGGCGAATACGGGACCGCGATCTGGGTGCGGCGACGAGCTGAGCGCTGCAGAATATTCATGACCGTTGGCACACCTGCATCTTCCACACCAATCATGAGGCTGGTGTTTCCTGTGCGCAGGAATGAGCCAGTGGTAGCGATCTTGGTAAAGCGGAATCCTGCCGAAACCAAAGACTCGGTCAGTACATCCGTATCTTCATCCTGTACGATCGCAAAGATCAGCTTCACAGCGTCTACTCCTTGTCAATTTCGGCCACAATTCGGAGCCGTTCTGGAGCCATAATACACGATCAGAACCGTGTCTCCGAAGCCCCGCTCGCCATTACAGTGTCGTTTTTGTCAGCAGGTTCACCATCCGCTGGTGCAGGGCCCCGTTACTCACGGCCACTTCGCGATCCTCAATCTGGTACTCATCGCCATTGAAGCGCGTCACAGTTCCACCTGCTTCCCGGCAAATGATGACCCCGGCAGAGATATCCCAATTGTTGACTGGTCGCTCAAAATAGAAATCGTGTCGGCCACAAGCAACCCATGCCATATCGAGGGCAGCTGCACCGTAACGACGCATGGCGCGGGCATTATTGCTGAATGTTTCCCACAATCGGAAGCTACTCTCCCGCTCCGTGATGTCGTACGAGAATCCGGTGGCCCCCACCGCTTGCATCAGGTCGTCCGTGGGAGTGACACCAATTTCGGTGCCATTGAGGTACGCTCCCTGGCCGATGATTGCCGTGAACATCTCGTGTTTGGCCACATCGTAGACGACACCCATCACTGGAGTGCCTTCAAACTCGAGGCAGATGCTTACGGCCCAGTGCGGTTGTCCGTGAGCGAAGTTGGTGGTGCCATCGATTGGATCGATGAGCCAACGGTAGCTGCTGGATGTGGCCCCAACGGCACCTTCTTCACCAGTCAGTCTGTGTTCGGGAAACTCCTTTGAAATGCCGGCAGAGATCAGCTTTTCGGAGGCAATATCCGCATCGGTCACAAGATCGATGCTGCCCTTAAAATGCACCGTGCTTCCATTCTTCTGTGCAGCCCGCTGCACCTCACCTGCTTCCTCAGCGAGCGGGATGGCAACGGCTTGCGCGCGTTCAAGAAGCGAAAGATCGGGTGCATCACCTGTTTGCATTTGCGAGTGCTCCTCGTGGAAATGCGTCTGTCGCAAGATCACCGAACTCGTTCCTGTCAGCCAAATGCCAAGCTCGGCCTGCGATCATGGCGGCGTTATCAGTGCAGTATTCAAATTCTGGCCAACTGACGTCCACACCAGCTGGAGCCAATTGCCGGATTCGCTCGCGGAGCGGGCGGTTCGCAGCAACTCCACCTGCTATAAGCACGGATCGGGCACCAGTTTGGTTGGCAGCCTTTGCCAACTTGCTGGAAAGAACATCCACAATGGCTTCCTGGTAACTGGCCGCCAGATCTGCAAGTGGCAGATCATCGCGATACAACGGTGGGCGATGTTTCGGAAAAATCGCGCCCGTCTCTTTCGGGCGATCATCCGGGAGCCGGTACGGATCGACCTGTCGCAACAAGCTGGTCTTGAGCCCACTAAAGCTGAAATCGAGCGAATCGCCAAGCTGCGAGCGCGGGAAGGCAAACGCGGCGGGATCGCCATCGGCACTGGCTTTTTGAATGGCGGGTCCACCTGGGTATCCGAGGCCAAGGAGGCGAGCGCCTTTATCGAACGCCTCGCCGGCGGCGTCATCAATTGATTGGCCGATGATCTCGTAATCATCATGCGATCGCATGAGAACCAGTTCAGTGTGGCCACCAGAAACCAACAGACAAACCGCAGGGAACTCGATCAATTTCTC
>JAFAEA010000213.1 GCA_023424355.1 Chloroflexota bacterium
GATCAGGTCTGCGAGCAGGTTGATCGCGATCCATCTACGCTGGTGAAGACGGTGGCACCGCTCTTCGCCATGCCCGGCGCGAAAGGTCGACTCTCCGAATACGGGGCGCCGCCCGCATTGGACGGCACCGATCCGCATTCGATTGCGAACGATCTACACACCTTCGCCGACCTCGGCATAGCACACGTACAGCTCGTGCTGGATCCGATCAACGCCACCACCATCTCTTCGCTGCAGGATGTTCTCGCGATTCTGGACGCCTAATTCGGACTCTGCTCCACTGTTTCCGTCACCAGAGCCGGCTCAGGTGATCCCATCCACGTGGGCCGGACTTCTTCACGAGCCTGATCCACAGTGGGAATTGTTTCAATTCTCGGTTGAATCGATCCCTGAGCAACCACGTTGCTCGAAAGCACCAGCGCAAAAATACCGGCCGACGCCAGGAGACACAGCGCCCCGATCAGAATCACGGCTGACAATCCTATGGACCTGCCTACAAAGTTCAATGCATATGGAGCGGCGCAAATCGACACAACCACCAGGGCTAGGTATCGTGGCATTTCGAACTCTTCAACTTCTCCATGATTCGCCTGGAAATTTTTCAGCAACTTGTGGTTCGAGTAGAGAACTGGCGCCAATAAGAACGCAGTCGTCACCGAGGATATCCACACAGTCCCACGCCCAACTTCATTGGCTGAAAACATCATGGACACAAAAAGCGAAATACAACCTAACGCAGCGGTAGCGACTATCGAAACGCGCTGTGCTCCAAAGTTGTCGATCATTGGTTCGGCGTAACTCATGCCTGCTACCAGTGCGAGTACTACAAACAATCCCAGGAGTGCCATGGATCCAGTTAGGTAGACGGAGACTGACGGCAGATTCCTGATCGCCACGCCAAACCCGGCCATCCCCAGAATTGTGGCGGCGATCAGAAGCCGGGAATGCTGGTGTATCGTCAAGGATGAAGCATAGTCCTGAAGGCCCAAAGAGCCTTCTTCTGGTGCTCGCCCATACTCGTTGGGCCCGTCTTCTCCTTCAGCAAATCCCAGCATGTAGAAGGAGTAGAGACCGCCGACCAGCGGGATAATGCCGACCAACACCCAGATGCCGCTCTTGCCGTGATCGTGCCAGCGACGTACGGAAACTGAAAGACTCGAGAATCCCATTACCAGATAAAGACCGAGACAAATGAGGAACCACACAACACCCGAAGCTTTGACTTCGGATTGATAGGTGTACCAATTTGTTTCGGTGATGGGGAGCTGAGTTGCAACTATGGAATAAACAACCCAGAGAACCAGGCTCGCAACTGCCAGAATGATCGTGTAACGCCAATAGGTTGCACGGTCGATTCGGCCATCGAAACTAAACCACTCCATGACAATTACCTCCATTGGCGATACACGTGTTGTGCCGCCAAAACCCGAAGTAGTTAATCTGTGGTCCCTAATTACGAAGTATTTATGTCGCCATGGGTTTTGTCAAGCTGCCGAGGTGAAGAAGCTTTTCCCTCCATCCATCGAGAGTTGTCAACGCCACTTTTGCAGGTGTATCCTGCCGATTCTCGACGCCTAGCTCGGCACCTGATCGGCATATGGTCCGGGACGGTTCATGTCTCGCAGAGGTGTCACAAATGGGAGTATCACGGCGAAAATCGCGTACGCAATCACTACGACGAGGATTCCGGTGTGCACACCCCAACGCTCCACGATGAGACCACTGGCAGCGATGCCGATCGGGGAGACTGTCGCGGTGATAGCGGAGAACGTGCCAAACACCCTGCCCTGCAGCGCTTTCGGAATGTGCTCGAACCGTACCGTCACCGAGAGCGGGTTTGCGGGTCCGGAGGAAATGCCCATCAGGAACATCGCTCCGAGCAAGACCGGCAGACTATCGCTGATGAGATACGCACCAAACCACAGGGGTTGACTGCAGAATCCCGCCACAATGATGAGGCGGCGATGCTCTCGCACTCTGTGTCCCACCGCGCCATATGTAAGCGCACCAACCAGAGTGCCGATGCCGAGGGCGCTGAACTGCACACCAAGGCGGGCGGCCGAACCCCATGTTTCGTATACGAATACGGGCAGACTCACGGAAAAGAATCCGTTCGAAATCGCGTTGGATACGCAGAACATCACCGCGAGTGACAGCAATACCTTTGTTTTGGCAATGAAGGCGAATCCTTCGCGCATGGATTCGAGATACGGCTGGCGGGCGGGAGCTGCGCGATCCACTTCGTGAGTTGGCGCCAGCAGCAATACGCCTGTGGCTGAGCACAAAAACCCGACAACTGTCAGCCATAGCAGATTCACGGGCCCCATCAGCACGATGAGTACACCCGCGATGGCAGGCCCCACCATACCGGCGAGATTGGTGAGCACCTCGAACGCCGTGTTCATTTGTTCAGACCGCAAACCTGCCTGCTTCTGGAACCCGGGGAGAAGCATTCGTCGAGCAGTTACACCGGGAATATCCAGCATTGCCCCGAGAAAAATGAGCAGCAGAATTAGCGGATAATTCAGCACATCGAGTCGATACAAAATCGGGATCAGTGCGACCGCAACTGCCGACACTACATCCGAAATGATGCTCATGCGCCGACCACCAACGCGATCGATAAGGGGTCCGCCCAGCAATCCGCTGAGCGCCATCGGCAGAGCCGTGGCAACACCGGCAAATCCGGTTTGGCTGGCGCTGCCGGTTTCGTTCAGAACGAACCAGGGGATGGCGAGCATCGCGATTTGATTCCCAAGCAGGGATAAGCCCGTTCCTGCCAGGAATCCTGCAACAGGAAGTCGCCGAACCGTATGAGCCTGACTCATGGTGAACTGCTCCGTTTTCCGCCCCCGGAATTCGGTGAGGATGTGCAGGCAGTGTGCGACGCTCACTTCAGGATGTCAATATTGGCCCTCCGTTTCAGTTTGACACTGGTTGCAATCCAGGTTCGCTTTCGACCAGATATTTCTCGATATCGGCGAAGATCGGCTCGGTCGCGCCATATCCGCGGAGGGTGATCCAGGGTTCCTGATCTACGAGGTACACATTGCCGCGCTGCACGACGTTCAACAGCTGAAATACAGGATTCTCCATCGCATCGACATACGTCG
>JAFAEA010000193.1 GCA_023424355.1 Chloroflexota bacterium
GCAGGCCGTTCGCGATCGCCTTGGCGGTGACCAGAATATCAGGTACTACACCGTTCGCTACGCCCTGGAACGGCGCGCCAGTGCGGAATCCACTTTGCACTTCGTCGAAGATCAGCATGGCGCCGAAAGTATCGGCCAAATCGCGGGCACGCTGCAGCCATTCCTTATCGGCGAGGTGGATTCCGCCTTCGCCCTGAACCGGCTCGAGAATGATGGCAGCGGTCTCATTGGAAACGGATGCTTCCAGCGCTTCGAGATCGTTGAAGGTGACGTGGGTGACGTCCTGACCGAGAATTTCCTCGAACGGAGCACGGTACTTCTTGTCGGCCGTGGCGACCAACGCACCAAGGGTGCGGCCATGATATCCGCGCTTGGCGGCCACGACTCCGCTGCGACCAGTAGCGGTGCGGGCGAACTTGAATGCGGCCTCGATGGCTTCGGTACCGGAGTTACCGAGGAATGCGCGCCCGACGCCCTCGGGAGCGATGCGGGCGATTTCCTCCAGGAACATACTGCGGGCGTCGTTATAGAAGCTCTGGTGCACGGTGGTGAGCTTGCCGAGCTGATCCGTGAGCGCTGCGGTGAAGCCCGGATGCGCGTGACCGAGGCTGGCGACACCGTAGTTGCTCATGGCATCGAGATACTTCTTGCCATCGGAATCAAAGAGATAGTTCCCCTCGCCACGCACCAACGCGATATCGCGCTTGGCGTAGAGCGGTATTTGGGTGGCATCGGCCGCGATGATCTGTTCCAGTTTGTAGGTCATTCGTTCACTCCACTGGTGATAGTTCGAGCGAGCCAGGCATCGATTTCCTGCATGGCTTTGGCGAGATCGACAATTGATTCGGGGACATTGCCGGGAATCGACATGCTGTGATCCCCTCCTGGCTGGATAATGAGATAGACACCAGCGCGAGCGATTTCACCGAAATCGACATCCTTCACGGCATAATCGGCATCGCCAAATACGGCGACAGCGGGCAGATGTTCCATCGCAATCTTGCGGATGGGTTCCGCCACGAAGAGCGGTGTGAGCCATATATAAGCGGTGGCCTTATCGAATCCGCTATTGAGGAGCGAGGCCATCACTCGGGTACCGATAGACTTGCCAGCCAGAATCACATTCTGGTATTTGCCGTTGGCGAGCGCGGCTTCGATAGTCGGCTGAACGTCGCCGATCATCCTTGCCGACCATTCCTCGGCCGATGTCTCGCGAGGGACTCCGCGATAGTCGTAATCCACCTGCAGAACATCGTACCGGCGGCTCATTCCGATTTCGTTTAGGTAGAAGAGAATCGGCATTTGATTGGTGTACCCGAGCCCGGGTAGCAGCACCAGCAACGTGTCGCTGCCGATGCTCCAGTAACTGTTGGGTACCGGGGCATCGTAGCCCTGCACTTCCAGCGTTGTGACCTTATATCCGTCCATCAATCCACTCCGTTCAGGATGCTGCTTCGATCTCGGCGATCACTTGCGGAATCTGGCCAAGATCGGTGATTTGGTGCTTCACATCGGCAATTTCCGGCCAGGTGCTGTGGAGGTAACCCCACGGACCGCGGCGAATGAAGGCCGCGTGCATGCCGACCCCAAGCGCTGGCAAGACATCGTTATCGAGGCGATCGCCGATATACAGGATCTCGGCGGGTTCCAGCTTGAGCTCCTCCGCGATCTTCAGGAAGAAGGCGGGATCGGGCTTGGAGAGTCCCCAACCGGCAGAAGTCGCATTGAGCACCACGGGTAAATCGAGTCCGGCCATTTCGCCTTCGACATTCGCGCTCTGGTTGCCAGCGGTGGCGAGGATGTAGCCATCGTGTTTCAGGCGCGTGAGGGTGCGGATGACATCCGGATAGAGATCGCGCTGCTCCACCTGATACCCGATGATGCCTGGATCGACAGATTCGATCTGCATGATGCTGAACACACTGCGATGATTCTCGCGGCGTTCGATGAGCCCACCGAGCACACCGAAGAGGGTGAAATCTGGGACGCCGGCATAGGCAGCGACGGACGACCAGAATCTGGTTTCGTTGATGAGTGTTTCGCCTTGATCGAAGACAACGGCTTTGATTTTGGTCATCGATATCAATCCCCATAATCGGTTTCCCCGTGGGTGACATTTGCCCACGGTAATTACCCGGACGGAGCCCGTACCACTCGACTGCGGTCGAAGTACGGGTCTACGCGATGATTGTGCCTTTTCCATTGAGAGCGGCAGTGATTGGCGATTCGATGCGGGCATCGGCGAAGATCACCTGCTTCACGCCGGATTCGACCGCCTTAATCGCCTGCTCCACTTTCACCACCATCCGGTCGGCGGCGGCGGCAAGTGCGGCCTCCGGATTGCTCACATCCACACGCTCGACCAGTGTCGATTCATCGTACCGATCCTGCAGCAGACCCGGGGTATCGCTGAAGAACAGGAGCGCATCGGCTCCCATGGCTTCGGCGAGTCCCTGCGCGAGCTTGTCGCCATCGAAATTGATCGGCACACCGCCTTCAGAGTATCCCGGAGGCGATACCAGCACCACGAATCCAGCATCCATGAGCGTGGTGATCACGGTCGGATCGAACTCCTTCACCGAACCGGCATGATCCTCGCGCAGAACTTTCATTTTGCCATCGATATCGGTGCCCCGAATCTCGGCCTTGCGTTTGCCCTCGGCGATACCACCATCGATAGCACTGAGTCCCACCGCATTCACGCCTTCGGCGCGAAAAGCGGCTACAGCACGCTTATTCACCTTGCCACAATAGGCCATAAGCATGGCATCCATGGTCTCGGCATCGGTATAGCGACTGACACGTCCGGATTTGCTGGTGATTTTTCGCACCGGCAGGTTGAGCTGCTCGCAAAGTGCACTGAACTCGGCATTACCGCCATGGACAACAACCACAGGTTGATTCAGTGTGGCGATATCTTTGGCGAAGCGTGTGTACACATCCTCACCGATTCCGGCTCCACCGCCGATTTTGACAACGATCACTATTAGCTCCTCCTGCGCACCCTGCGGATCTGCTTCGCAGATCCGCAGGGCCCCCCGACGACGGCGATAGCCGGAGTCGGTCCAATTACTCTGCCATTACTCAACTTCACCGTTTACCAACTCATCGGTATCACCGGAATCATCGGTAGCAGGGGAGTTCATCTCCCCTTTCAATAGGGTCAGACGAGCTGCCCCGCTACCAATGAGTCGGCGTTCCAGGAACCCCAAGTCAAACCAATTATGGTGCATGACTCAGTTCCGGCGCGGGAACATGGCGAATCGACCATAGCACCACTCCGGAGATGAGACTCAGCACCGCAAAGATTCCAAAAACCCAGGTGTACCCACTCAACAAACCCACCGCCACTCCGGTGATCACCGGGGCAGCAGCAGTGGCGAGGTTCAGCACGCTCGCCAGCGATCCATTGACACTGCCGAACTCCTGCACATCGTAATGCTCCAACAAAATAGCCGGCCGCAGAAGCGTGAGCGCGCCCTTGCCGATACCGAGAAGCAAGGCTGCCGCAATTGTGGCTGCACCTGTGGGCCAGGCGACCAGCATGATGATGGCAACCATCTGCGTGGCGAACATGAGCGAGGTCAGAACTTCCGTTGAGGCCCGACGTTCGAAGATCGTCACCATCACACGGGCACCAGTTTGCGCAGCGCCGATGAAACCGGCGGTCCATGCGGCAGTTGTTGGTGTGACTCCGCGATCGATGAGGTACGCGATCATGTGCACGGTGACACCCGCAGAGGTGAATGATTGTAGGAAGAACGCGATGGAGAGCCGACGAAACCACGCCGACCGGGCGAGGGAACTCCAGGACGAGGTTGGTCGGAACTGTCGGCCCGCTTCGGATTTGCTCAATGAAGGGAGCGCGAGCCAGTGCGGCAGAATCGTGCCGATCGCCAGAATTGCAGCTAGCACGAGGAGCGCTTCTCGCCAGCCGTAGTGTTCTTCCAGCCAACCGGTAAGCGGAAAGAAGACTGTGGAAGCCAATCCGCCGAAGAAGGTGATGATGAGCATCGCCTTGCCGCGATTCTTCCGGTACCACGGCGCAACCGCTGCGAACGCGGGATCGTAGAGGGTACCGGCGAATGCAATGCCCATCGCGATCCAGAGCAAATAGAACCCGATCAGGCTATCGATATTCGACCAGACCAGCAGCAAAATCGTGCCGAGAATTGATCCAGCGGTCATGACACCACGGGCGCCGTTGCGATCGATGTATCGCCCAACCATCGGTGCGACGAGTCCGGAGACGAGCAGTGCCAACGAGTAGGCACCGGTGATGACACCGGTACTCCAGCCGAACTCGTTTTGCATGGGTACCAGCAGCACGGAGAAGGCGTAATACAGGATTCCCCAACTGATGAGCTCGGTGATACCGAGGGTCCAGGCGAGGTTGAGTGATCGATCCTGCGAACCGCGCAGCGGTTCCGCAGGACCCCCCGAATCGCGACGCGAGGCGGTCCAAGGCTTCCACCTCATACCGGCTTTGCCTTGAACCGGCTTGAGCTCCAACCAAAGAGTGCATAGCTCAAATCTTGCCAGCGGGGATTGTTTTCTCCAATCATCGCCACCTTGCGGTCGCGGTGCATGTTCTTCAACTTCAATTCCAGAGAATGGGCAGATGCCCAATCCTCGCATCTATGCCACCAAACCAGCCTGTCGATCCCGTACTTCGCGGAATGGGAATCGGAGAAGTGTTTGGTTTTGTGTTCCAGCATGCGACGTTCGAGGTCTTGCGTGGCACCGACATAGATGGAGCGACTGGGATTGGCAAGGATGTAGACGGCGCAAACTGGCGTGCGAGATCGATCCATGGCGGTGCTCCAAAGTACTGTGACTGATGAGTTTTTGGACCGACCACCTGGCTTCGCCAGATGGTCGGGGGAATCTGAGTTTCGCTCCGCGAAACTCAGATCGGATGCAACCCCGGGAACTCGAGGCCGAGGCGCTCATTGAATCCCATGCGAATATTCATCGCCTGTACCGCCTGACCCGAAGCACCCTTCATCAGGTTATCGGTGGCGGCCATCACCACCACACGCATGCTGTGCGGATCGCGCTCGAAGCCAACATCGCACCAGTTGCTGCCGCTCAGCAGCTTCGGTTCCGGATAGCGGTGGACACCAGCATTTTCCTTGACGATGCGCATGAACGGCTCATCCTTGTAGGCCTCACGGTAGATCTTGCGAAGTGCCTTGTCGTCCAGATCCTCATTAAGGAACACATGGCTGGTGGCGAGAATACCGCGCACAGCTTCGATGCTCGTGGCACTGAAGCTGATCTTCGGGGCGGCATCGTTGAACGTCAATTCCTGAACCACTTCGGCGGTGTGACGGTGGCCAGTTGGCTTGAACGAGCGGATGACACCACTTCGCTCGGCGTGGTGGCTGGCGAGGCTCGGTGAGCCGCCGGAACCGGAACTGCCGGTCTTGGCTTCGATAACAGTCGGCTGGCTCATATCCACCACGCCGGCCCGGAAGAGCGGATACAGACCAAGAATCGACGTGGTGCTCATGCAGCCCGGCGAGGCGATCCAATCGGCGCCGGCAATTTCCTCGCGGTGCAGCTCCGGCATGCCATAGACAAACTTGCCGAGCTGATCGAGATCGTGGTGTTCGTGGCCGTACCAGGTGTCGTAATCGCCCGGATTGCTGAGTCGGAAATCCGAGCTGAGGTCGATCACGATCGGGGCGAGATCTCGCACCTTCGGCAGCATTTCCATGCTGACTCCGTGAGGGAGTGCGAGAAAGAGCAGATCGGTTGGCTTGAGATCGGCCACAGCGCTGAACTTGAGATTGGTGACCTCCCGCAGGTTCGGGTGTGTGGTTTTCACGAACTTGCCAGCAAGGCGTTCGCTGGTGACCTGCGTGAGTTCGATTTCCGGATGAGCGAGCAGGAGGCGGGTAAGTTCGCCGCCTGCGTATCCGGATCCGCCGATGATGGATGCTGTGAGCATGTTGTTATTCTCCATATTGTTCACGTACGCCCGGGGTTTATCCCCGGGACCCGCGCGTAAAGCGCGGGCGTACGTCGACACGACCCAATATCAATTCGATTTTCATGCCTGAGCGGCGCGGTTCTCCTCGCCGACTTTCAATACGTAATCCACGATTCTGGCCGGGATATCAACCCCGGTAGTGTGGATGCTGTTCCGGAACTCCATGGTGTAGTTGACCTCGTTCACCATGATGCCATCCGGTGTCTCAAACAAATCGATGGCCACTACCCCACCGCCAACCGCTTCTGCGGCGCGGCGACTGAGTTCGTCCAGCTCCGGAGTGATGGGGCAGTTCGTGGCGACCGCACCACGCGCGGTGTTGGTGATCCAGTGATCGCTCGTGCGGTAGATGCCACAAATGGTTTCTCCACCCACCACAAACGTACGGATGTCACGTCCCTTCTTCTCAATGTACTCCTGAATATAGAAAGCGCTGTGATGAAACGAGCCAAGCGTCAGTTTGTGCTCCAGCAGCGCCTCGGCCGCATCGCGATCGTTGACGCGGCTTAGCAGACGTCCCCAACTCCCTACTGCCGGCTTCAGCACCACGGGATAGCCCATTTGCTCGATTGCCTCTACGCCGCTCTCCTCGGTGTACGCCACCATCGTGCGCGGAGTCGGGATCCCGGCTCGCACCAGTGCCGCGGAGGTGAGGAGCTTGTCACCGCAAATCTGGGCGACCTCGTACATATTGACCGTGGGGACTCCCCAGTCGTTGAGAATCCTGAGTGTATAGAGTGCACGCAGGTGATTGATGCAGCGCTCCAGCACCACATCGCACTCCGTGAATCGGGGATCCGGCGAGGTGAGATCGAGGGTGAACTCGCGATCGTCGAATCGCACGAGATCGACTCCTCGCCTCGTGAGCTCCTCGGCCAGGAGCTTTTCTTCTACGCGCACGCGGCTTTGCAGCATGCCTACTCGAATTGTCATGTCGTTATTCCATCGCGATAAACGCGCCAGGCTTCTTCTACAATTTCCCCTGCGATATCACGATCGGTGGTGGTCATGAGTCCCTTGAACTCGCCACCGGTGTTGACTTCGATCACCTTCAGGCCTTCATCGGTTTCGATGAGGTCAACACCCGCCAAACGGGCTCCGACTGCTTCACAGGATTTCAGTGCGAGCTCTTCTATTTCCGGCGTAATCGGACACGGCACACTTACGGCACCGCGCGCGGCATTTGTGATCCAGTGCTCGCTGGTTCGGTATGAGGCCGCCACGATATCCCCGCCGACCACATAGGCGCGGATATCGCGGCCAGGTTTCTCAATGAACTCCTGAATGTAGTAGATCTGGTGGAGCACCGATCCGTGCTCCGATTTTTGCGCGATGATCGATTTCGCCTGCTCTGGTCCGTTGACCTTGCTGATGAGGCGGCCCCAACTACCGGCAACCGGTTTCATCACGGCCGGGTAGCCGAGCTGTTCACAAGCTTCGATAGCGGATTCCACGGAGTAGGCCACGAATGTCTTCGGGCTGGGGATACCGGCGGCTTCCAGCACCATGCTGGCACGCGCCTTGTCATCACAAATGCTGACGGAATCGGCGGTATTGAGCGTGGGGATTCCCCACCGCTTCATCGCCCAGAGGGTGTACCCAGCGCGCGAGTGCGCCACTGAGCGATCGAGCAGCACATCGATCTCGACTCCGCTCTCAGCTGCCGTGGGGGCCGAGAGATTCAGGGTGAGATTTCGATCGAAGATGGGGGTCACCACCATACCGCGGGCCCGTGCGGCCGCGAGGATGAGCTTCTCTTCCTGGCGCAGCCAGGAAACGAGAACGCCGAGTCGGATTCCGGAT
>JAFAEA010000249.1 GCA_023424355.1 Chloroflexota bacterium
GATGGCTGTTCTCTCCATACTTCGGAGTCTTGGCCATGCGCATCGCCACGGTGAGTTCACCCGGCATGGAACCGGTTTCGGCGCGCATCCACTCGGCCACCAGCGCATCGTAGGTGCTCACATGGCCGAATGCCTTCGCCGCCAAGGAACGACGCGCATCCTGGCTCATCTGGCCCTGCTGAAGTTGATCGACGACGGAGGGGTAATCTGTTGGATCGGTGACGATGATCACGTGGGCGAAGTTCTTCGCGGCGGCCCGGAGCATGGCAGGTCCGCCGATATCGATCTGCTCCACGACATCCTGATCGGTCAGGCCATCGGATTGCACGGTCTGTTCAAACGGATAAAGATTTACTGCCACCAGATCGATACCGGTGATGCCGTGCTCGTCCATCTGCTGCACGTGGCTTTCGAGATCGCGGCGTGCCAGAATGCCGCCGTGTATCTTGGGATGAAGGGTCTTTACCCGGCCATCGAGCATCTCGGGCGAGCCCGTGACCTCGGCGACTTGTATCACCTGCAGGCCGGCATCACTCAATGCCTGGTACGTACCTCCAGTGCTAACAAGCTCCCATCCCTGGTCGGCAAGAGCCTTCCCAAATTCCACAATTCCCGTTTTGTCAGAGACACTCAGCAGTGCGCGCATGTATCAACTTTCCTGTTGATGCTGGCTCTCGTAAGCCAACACGTTCGACCGAATTTGTTCTGCGTGATCTCGCAGGTGAACACTATAGGTTTCCAGCCAATCGGAGGCGGAGTAGGTTCCGGATTCTGAATGCTTCCCGGTAGCTTGCCATTTGGCATCGCTGATCTGCTTCAGCACAGGCACGGTCCAGCGTCTCACCGCGGAAACTACTGCAAGCGCGGTTTCGACCTTGAGGTTCTCGTAGGAGAACGCTTCGACCCATTCATCCTGATCATAGCCAGCAATGGAAGGGTGCTGCTCCGCAACCAGGAGTCGGATTCTGGTGGCTCCAATTGTTTCGGCATCAGCGCAATGACACACAATCTCGTGTGCAGACCATGAATCTGGCGAGGGGCGAAAGTGCTGTGCGCCCTCTGGAACCGACTTCCACGCCATGAGAAGGTCAAGCGGACCGCGTTCATAGAGGCTGATTTTCTCAGCACGGTCACGTTCGATATCGATTGGGTCAGTTGACACGATGGGGAAACTCCACCAGTTGCGTACGTCTGTGATGCAGAGGCGACTTACAGAGCAACCTTTGGCACCGCCTCACCAACGACATGATAACAATCTTGACCCCTGGTGGGGAAAATGTGACAGTTAAGGTCGGAAATCATCAAAATAAACCCTACTAATTTGGTCGGATATGTGCCACACTATCTCCGTTGGGCAGGTGATTGGCCACCACGTGCCGCGCTTTGCAGAAAATTATGGAGATACAAAGGGGATAACGCATGTCGTTCGAGATGAATCGCCGTAACCTGGTGGGCGGAACAGCCGCTCTCATGACCGCATTTGGTCTCAACCGCTTCGCCTTCGCGCAGGATGCTTCGCCAGAAGCAACCGCCGTAGCCAACCCGGTCGTCACGGTCACTGAAGGGCCAGGCGAGGATGAGCTCACCATCACCCACGCACAGGGTGAAACGGTGATCAAGAAGAATCCCGAGAAGATCGTTTCCTTTGATGTCGCCTCGATCCAGAGCATTGAGTTCCTCGGCGGTACACTCGCCGGTGTTCCCGAGATCACCGGTGAAGATGTTTACACATCTGATGCTGAAATCGTTGGCTCCCTGTTTGAGCCGGATTACGAAGCCATCAACGCTATGGCTCCGGATCTGATTCTCATTGCCGGCCGATCTGCAGCCGCATATCCAGATCTCAGCAATATTGCTCCAACCGTCGATATCACCTTTGCCGATGGCATGGTGGAATCGTTCTCCAACATCTCCCGATTCCTGGGAACGATTGTTGGCAACGAGCAGGGCGCTGAGGATGCCATCGCAGAAGTCGAGACCCGTGTGGCCGCGCTCCAAGAAGCAACCGCCGATGCCGGCACCGCAATGATGCTGATGGCAAGCGCCGGCAGTATTACTGCTCTGGCTCCAGGAAATGCCCGAGGCGGACGCGGCGCCCTCATCTACAATGTGCTGGGAATGCTTCCGCCGGTAGAGGATCTGGAAACCGCCACCCATGGTGAGCCGATTTCGTTCGAGTTCCTGTTGGAGCACAATCCGGATTGGCTCTTCGTGATCGATCGCGATGTTGCAGTTGGTTCCGAGGAGGGCGCTCAGCCTGCCGAAGAACTTTTCGATAACGACATCGTGAAGGAAACCACTGCCTACCAGAACGATCAGATTGTGTACGTGAATCCGTTCGATTGGTACATCATCACCGGCGCGGGAATCCCAAGCTTCGATCGAATGCTGACCGAGATCGAGACCGCCTTCGGTATCTAGTTCGAAATAGTGCCGGCAGCATCCGCGAGGGTGCTGCCGGTTTCGATTGTTTTTCGTTGGAGTTCTATTTTGTCCGCTCGCGTTCTCGATTCACCTGATCAACGGAAGTGGTTTATCGGTCTCTTTGTAGCAACCGTGATCCTCGCCGTGATCAGCATGATGATCGGTGTCTACTCGCTCGAATGGAGCGATATTCGTGATCGGTCAGACGAACTTAATTCCCAGATGGTGCTACTGGTAAGCCGCGTACCGCGCACGGTGGCCATCATTTTGGTCGGTGCCAGCACCAGCATTTCCGGCATGATCATGCAGATGCTCTCCCGTAACCGATTCGTTTCACCAGGTACGGCCGGCACCGTGGAATCTGCCAGCCTCGGCATCCTTATCGTGACGGTTTTGTACCCGGGTGCGTCAATCACGGCCAAGATTCTGGTGGCGACAGCAGTGGCCATGCTCGGCACCGGATTATTTCTCTACGTGCTCCGTCAGATCCCGATCAAATCGCCATTGATGGTGCCACTCATCGGTATCATGCTCGGTGGTGTTATCGGTTCCATCACCACCTTCTTTGCCTATCGGTTTGATCTTATTCAGAGCCTCGGTATGTGGACCACTGGCGATTTCAGCCGTATTCTCAAGGGCAGATACGAACTCCTGTATCTTTCCGGCGTTCTCACCATCCTGTGTTGGTTTGCCGCAGATCGATTCACCGTGGCAGGTATGGGGGAAGCATTCACCACCAATCTCGGATTGCATTACGGTCGTGTGATGGCCTTCGGCCTGGCAGTGGTTGCAGCGGTAACCGCGGTGAATGTGGTCACCGTAGGATCTATACCGTTTCTGGGACTTATCGTGCCGAATGTTGTGAGCGCAGTGATGGGCGATAACGTCCGCCGAACTGCCCCATGGGTCGCGCTGTTTGGTGCTGCCTTCCTGCTAGCGTGTGATATCGCTGGCAGGACACTTCGGTATCCGTTTGAGATTCCCATCAGCGTGGTGGTTGGTGTTGTTGGCGGTGTGATGTTCCTTGTTATTTTGTTGAGGAGGGGTGAACGTGCTTCGTAGCGATACGGTCGATAGCGTCGAAACCGCACCTCCATTCCGTTTGCATCCCGCAGTCCGGTTATTGATCATCCTTGCCGTTGCGATTGTGCTGGTGGCTATTTTCATGACCATCAACTCGCGCGGGAACTGGGATTTCGTGTTGCCATTCCGCGGTCGCAAGATCGCCGCAATCGCGGTCGTGGGAACGGCCATCGCCGTTTCGACCGTCGTGTTCCAAACCATCACAGGTAACCGGATTCTGACTCCTTCGATCATGGGGTTTGATTCGCTCTACATGCTGGTGCAAACGATTGCTGTGTTCACCGTGGGCGGAACACAACTCCTGCAAACGGATCCCAAACTGCGGTTCCTGATCGATGTGATCGTGATGGTAGTGTTGAGCGGCCTGTTGTATTGGTGGCTTTTTGTGAAGGCCAATCGCACGCTTCATTTGTTGGTCCTCATCGGTATCATCTTCGGAATTCTGTTCCGGAGCTTCACCAGTCTATTGCAGCGGATGATCGATCCCACCGATTTCGCAATCCTGCAGGATACCGGATTCGCGAGCTTCAACTCAGTTGATCCGACCCTTGTTGGCATCAGCGCCGGAATTGTGGCGGCTGTGTGCCTGGTGGTGGCCTACAGAAACAGAATTCTCGATGCAATGATTCTGGGACGCGCTCCAGCGATTTCGATTGGAGTGAACTACCATCGTGAAGTGATGATTGTGCTCGCCATCACCGCCGTGCTTGTTTCAGTCAGCACAGCCCTGGTCGGTCCGATCACATTCTTTGGCTTGCTGGTCGCCCATCTGGCCTATCACACCATTGGTACGTCAGCCCATCGGTACACCGTACCTGCAGCCGCGCTGTATTCCGTCAGCTTCCTGCTGGGAGGTCAGTTGCTGTTGGAGCACGTCTTCAACTTCAACTCCAGCCTCTCGGTGATGGTGGAATTCGCCGGCGGACTTCTCTTCATCATTCTTCTCCTGAAAGGCAGCACCAAATGATTGAGGTCAAAAACGTTTCCAAGCGATATGGCAACTCCACGGTTGTCCAGGATGTGAATCTGCAGATTCGCAAGGGCGGTATTACGTCGCTCATCGGACCGAATGGGGCGGGGAAATCGACGCTTCTCGGTATGATGAGTCGCCTGCTGCGCATCGATGAAGGCGAGATCACGGTCGATGGCATGAATGTTTCAACCACTCCGGGCGATCAGCTGGCGAAGAAACTGAGCATTCTGCGGCAACAGAACCACTTCGAGGCCCGCCTGACGGTTGAGGATCTCGTGACGTTCGGGCGCTTCCCATACTGCAAGGGACGTCCCACCGTCGAGGACAAAAAGTTCGTTGATCGCGCCATCGATTATCTGGAGCTGAATGACCTTCGCTATCGATGTCTGGATCAGCTCTCGGGTGGGCAGCAGCAGCGAGCATTTGTGAGCATGGTGCTTGCGCAGGATACGGACTACCTGCTGCTTGATGAGCCTCTGAACAGTCTCGATATGCGCCACAGCATCGCCATGATGCAGCAGCTCCGTCATATCGTGAACGATCTCAACAAGACCGTGGTGATTGTTCTGCACGATATCAACTTTGCCTCGTGGTATTCGGACGAAATCGTTGCCATGCGCGATGGTAAGGTGGCTTACCATGCCGGTCCGGAAGTGGTGATCACTCCGAAGGCATTGCTTGATTTGTACGATGTGGAAGTGACTGTCGAAACCATCCAGGGCAAGTCGGTGGGCGTGTACTATGGAGCCATGAATATTCCGTCGAGCAAACCATCCAGCAAGCCGTAATATGACTGATCTCATCACCAGTGCCAACAATCCAATCGTGAAGCGCATTCGCTCGCTTGCCGACCGCAAGGCCCGCAAGCGAGAGGGTGTTTTTCTTGTAGAGGGCATCCAGCCTGTGTGGCGTGCAGTTGAGAGTGGTTGGGGAATCGATACGCTTGTAATCGCTCCGCAACTTATCACCAATGGCGCGGTGTTCGAGATGGCCCGAGATCTGAAGGCGAGGGGAGTGCGAATCGCCGAGCTCTCGGCCGATGTGTTCACGAGGTTATCGGAGCGAGATGGTCCGGCCGGGGTGATGGCGATCGTCGAGATGCAATCGAGCGGTCTTGCGGACCTCAATCCCGGCCCAGCTGATTGCTGGATTCTGCTTCATCGTGTTCACAATCCGGGGAATCTCGGTACCATCATCCGCACCGCAGACGCATCTGGAATGGCAGGTATCATCCTCACTGGCGATTCCACCGATGCGTTTGCTCCTGCATCCGTAAAAGCCAGCATGGGGTCGATCTTCTCGCTCCCAATGGTGATCGAACGTGATACTGATCGCGTGCTCGGGCGATTGAACGAGACCAATGTGCGCTGCGTCGGTACCTCCGGGTATGCTGAGCATGAGCATTGGGATGCCGATTGGAACGGCCCGATATGCATCGTGCTTGGCAACGAGGGCGATGGACTCCCGGAGGATATCCTCGCCCAATTGGATTCCACCGTGCGTATCCCGATGACAGGCACGGCGGAATCCCTGAATCTCAGCATTGCTGCTGCAGTTCTCATGTACGAAGCCAAGAGGCACGCGATTCCTTAAGTGATCGCCTGGGAGAGATCCTTTAGCGATACATCCTCAGGGGCCGCGCTCCAGCCACCGAGCCGAGGCACGTCTGCCAGCAAACGTTTGGTGTACTCGTGCTGTGGATTCTGGAGAACGTGCTCGGTTTCCCCATGTTCAACCATTTCACCGCGATACATCACCAGCACCCTATCCGCCAGGTAATACGCCTGGCCGATATCGTGGGTGATGAAAAGCAGGCTCAGGTTGAGACGCTTGCTGAGATCCTTGAACACGTTGAGGATCGTCACCCGGAGTGATGCGTCCAGCGCGGATGTGCTTTCGTCTGCAATCAGAATCTTCGGATCCACCAGAAGCGCGCGCGCGATGATGACGCGTTGTGCCTGTCCACCGGAGAGCTCATGGGCACTGCGGCCCAACACGGCATCGGGATCGAGTCCAACCAGCTCAAGCACATTGCGGATCTTGGCGTCTTTCTCGGCTCGAGAGAGTTTGTTTTCCTGTAAGTTGAACGTGCGATCCAGCACTTTATGCACCGTGTAGAACTGGTTGAATGACCCCATCGGGTTCTGGAACACTCCCTGCACATCTCGCCAATACGGCTTGAGTTGCCTTGGGCTACTCAGTTGCGCCACGTCGGTACCATCCAGTTTGATGACACCGGACGTCGGCTGGCTAAGCTTGAGAAGCATGCGGGCAAGTGTGCTCTTGCCGCTACCGCTTTCGCCCACGATCGCGATGATTTCGCCCTGCTTCACATCGAAGCTGACATCCTGAACGGCGCGAACCTCCTCCTTGCCGCTACCGAACACTTTGCTCAGGTTTGCGGCTTCGAAGTAGGGCTTGCCGGTTGGCACTTCGCGCTCCTCGGCGGTTGGAATCGCGTCAGTCGAAAAAGGAATCTCTGCCGATCCTTCCTCAATCGTTCCCTGAATGACGCGATGACGCACGGATGGGTCCGGCTCAAGCACGGAGTTCAGCAATGTCTTCGTGTACTCGTGCTGTGGGTTATCGACGATGTCCCGCGTAGTACCGGTTTCCAGAATCTCGCCATAGCGCATGATGGAGATGCGACTGGCAATGTTGCTGAGCAGCGCAAGATCGTGGGTGATGAATATCGCCCGGCTCAGCATGCCTTCGTCCATCATTTTCTGCAGCATCAGCACCAATGCTTTTTGGCTGGAGACATCGAGCGCCGACGTTGGTTCGTCCGCGATCAGGATCTCCGGATCTAGCAATGTGCTCACCACCGTCACAACACGCTGACGCATACCGCCACTCAGTTGATGCGGGTACGCTTCCAAAACGGTTCGTGGCAGCCCAAGCTGCTCCAGTCGGTCGCCAGTCTTCTGCATCGCTGCCCGTTTGGACATCTTCTTGTCATGCGATCTCACCACATCGAACGCGAAATCGCCGATGCGCGCGGTTGGGTTCAACGCATTGAGGGCGCGCTGGGGCAGTAGCGAAATGCGTCGTCCTCGAAGTTCCCGCGGCACGCCCTGAGACGCCACCAAATCAATGGTTTTGCCCTCATCGAACTCGATACCACCACTGGTGATACGCATATTCATTGCACTATTGCCGGAAATCGCTGCTGCCAGCGTTGATTTGCCCGAGCCCGATTCTCCCGCGATTCCGAGCACCTCGCCGTTCTCCAGCGTGAAGGAAGCGTTCTTTACCGCCAGCACCTTGGAGCCATCTCGAGTTTCGTACTCGACCGAAATATTGGTCGCTTTCATTTGTTATCACTACCTCCCGCGCAAGCGTGGGTTGAACACTTCATCCAGGCTCGACTGCAGCAGGAAGAGTGAGAATGCAATCAGAGTCAACATCACCGTTGGTGGGATGAATGCCCACCAGGCACCGGTGCGCACGGATTCCCACAGCAGACTCCAATGGAGCATGATTCCGAGGGAGATGGCGCTGCTTGGGCCGAGTCCCAACATGGAGAGGGATGCTTCCTGGAGAATGCCGCTGGTCATTTGCAGCACGAATGCCATGAAGATGTAACTGAACATGTAGGGCAGCACTTCCCAGATCATGAGTGAGAATGTGCTCGCTCCGCTGAGGCGCGCGAGGTCTACGTGCTCACGCGTCCGGACCGAGCTCGCCTGTGCTCGTACCGCGCGAGCAGTCCATGGCCAACTGGTGATGCCGATGATTACAGCCATTGTGAAGATCGATTTGGTCCCGATTGCTACCGACAAGAGAATCAAGACAACGATTGTGGGGATCGTGATCACGACGTTCGTGAAGCCCATCAGGGCTTCATCGACGATGCCGCCGAAGTACCCCGATGCCAGGCCGATGGCTACTCCGATAAATGTCGCGATGGCACCAGCGATGGCGCCGATCACCAGTGATGATCTGGTGCCGTGCATGAGTTGGGTAAAGACATCACGTCCGAAGTTATCGGTACCAAGCCAGAGATCTCGTGATGGTTCTTCGTAGAGCGACCCCACGGTCGCCTTGGGATCACCCTTGCCCCACAAATAGGGACCGATGATTCCAAAGAACAGGATCGCCAGAACGAGTGTGAGTGCCACCCAGAACCGCGGGCCTAGCAGTCGTGTTGCCGAACGGAACCGGGATCTGATGGCCGTTTTGTGTGTCGGAGATGGAGGAGAATCCATCGTAACGGGAATTCCGCTCATGTGTTTGCTCCTATCCACCTGTCTGCGATGCGCGGATCCGGGGATCGATCACACCGTAGAGAATGTCGACAACAAAGTTGGCCGCCAGCACGGCCACCATGATCAGCAATGTGATGCCCTGAATCACCGGGTAGTCGTTTTGACGAATAGCGGTGAAAAGTAGGCTGCCGATTCCGGGATAGCTGAACACAGCCTCGGTAATAAGTGCACCACCTACCAGTGAGCCGATGGAGAGGGCAAGTCCTGTCACCTGCGGCAACATGGCATTTCGGAAGATGTACCGTACGATTTTTGTATCCGGCACACCCAGACCACGGCTGTAATCCACGTAATCTGACCCAAGTTCGTAGATGGCCATCGATCGCATTCCGATCGCCTGGCCACCGATAAACACAATCACGAGTGAGAGGAACGGCAACCAGTAGTGGTTCAGAGCGTCGTTGAAGAAGGCCCAACTCCAGTTCGGCCACATGCCAAACGAGTAACCGCCGCGGGCGGGTAACCACTCCAGTTTCACTGCCACTCCGTACACCAGCAAAATGGCGAAGCAGTAGTATGGGATGCTGGATGCGATGAGCGATGCAACGAATCCGCCGCGGTCAAACCAGCCACCGCGATAGGCTGCGATAGCGCCAAACACATTACCAAGAATCCAACCGACCAAGATCGCAGGGAGCTGCAAGGCAATGGTCCAGGGTAAAGCATCGCCAATGATGCCGGAAACCGGAGCAGGGTAGAGCGCGAACGATGTCCCCAAATCGCCCCTGGCCACCTTGGAGAGATAGTTCAGGAACTGTTGTAACTGGGAATCGTTGAGACCGAACTCTTCCATATACGTCACATAGATGCGTTGCATGGAGGCAGAATCGGCCTGCCCGTTCTGGCTCATTTGGGCAACGATGGCATCCACCGGGTTGCCGGGAATGAGCCGAGGCAGAAAGAAATTAAGCGTGAGTGCTGCGAGCGCAGCGGCAAGAAACCACAGCAGCTTTCGCAGCAGGTACCTTTGGAAACTGGACATCGGTCGGCTCCAAAACTGACTACGTACAACAAAGCGAGGGCGCCGTGTGGATACGACGCCCACGCTGGTGGTTCTATTCGACTGGTGTCAGCTTGGAGAGAATGCGGATTCCTGCTCCAAAGTGCAGCGGCGGTGCGTAGTCGTTCTCAGAGTTCGGGAATCCGGTCCACGCGCCTTCGTTGTACTGGAAGAACTGCAACGGTCGATACATCAAACCGATGCATGGAATCTCATCGCGATAAATCTCATCCAGTTGCGTGTAGAGCGCTTTCTGCGCTTCAACCTCAGTTTCCGCCGGGATTGAATCCAGAATTTCTTCTGCTTCCGGGCTGCTGAAGCGGTTGAAGTTTGTGAACGCTGTCTGACCGAGTTCCGGAATACCGCGAGAATCCATGGTGTCGCGGAAACGCTGCCATGGTCCGGCGGCGGATACTCCGGCGTAGCTGTGCAGGGAGAGATCGAAATCGCCATTCTGCTGCATAGTCATGCGAACCGGAGCTTCCGGGAAGTCGGTCGCTACATCGAACCCGACCTCTCGAGCGCCGGTGACCACCACTTCGAGCGCGGTCATCCAGTCGGTCCAGCCATATGGGCACATGACATTCCATGGGCCCAGCCGGGTACCATCCTCGAGAGTGTAGATGCCGTCATCGCCCTTGGTTGCACCGAGATCCTCTTCGAGAATTCGTGCCGACTCAGCGGGATCGTACCGCCAGCCACTTGCTTCGGCGGCATCGCCATCGAAGAAGTCCGCCTCGGCACCATCGGGAAGTACCATGCTTGGCAGCATCGGAATAGAGTAGCGGGACATCGCCAGTTCGGCGATTTGCTCGTAATTGATCGCAAACGCGAGCGCACGGCGGACCAGTTTGTTATCGAGTCCTGGTCGGTTGATATTGATCTGAAGCGACGGAATCGAGCCTGGAATGTGATAGGGCTGTTCCTTGAACCAGGTGCCAGCTGGCTGACCCTGCTCTTCCCACAGTTGCCAGATTTGCGGCATGAATGTCTGGCTCAGATCGATATCACCGCGGCTGAACGCGAGGTTTGCATCGTCGTTCGAGCTCGGAATTGGGTGGGCCATGTACTTAGGCGCAGGTTGGCCGTGAATCTCATTGCCCCAGTAATCGTCGCGTCGCTCAAGCACAATTTGCTGTGCGTTGGACATGCTGATTTTGTACGGACCCGAGGCGACCGGTTCCATATCGATGACCGCGGTGATCGGCTCATCGCCCTCCATGAGTGGCTCCCAGATGTGCTTCGGCAGAATCGGCACATTCTGCATGAACACGCGAACCATTCCGGGGTTATTGGCTTCGCCTTCGCAAATGAGCTTCACAGTCTTTTCATCCACCACTTCCACATCCGAGATGTAGAGGGTGAGGCCGGCAAACGGCAGACCTTCTACCGTTTGGGGCAAGGTGTAGGTGAATGCCACATCATCTGCGGTGAGTGGTGTGCCATCCGCCCACATAGTGCCATCCTGCAACGTAACGGTCACTGCGGAGTTGTCTTCTTCAAATACATACTCAGCACCAAGCAACGGCTCGATTTCACCAGAGATGTTGTTGAACATGAAAAGTTGTTCATAAAGGTGCGCATATTGTGGTTGAACTGGCCAAACGCCTGTCGCCGTGGGTGCAATTGGGCTGAAATTGGTTGGGGGACCCCATTGCATACCAACAGTGAACAGCGTCTCGTTGCGAGCAAGCTGGGCGGTAGCCTCTTGCTGTAACACGGTAAGGTTGCCTGCAGTAAGTGCCGCTGCCGATACAGCTGCACCGTGCTTCAGAACCTGCCGACGATTCGGACGATAGTTCCAGGACATAACGAACCTCCGATTGACATCAACCACAAATCGATAGGTTGCAGTGGCAGCTGCACCTTGCAGCTGTCGCCTTTGCATATCGCGCTTTGTGATCTGTAGGCATCATACAGAATGTAAGATAATGAGGCAACAGAATTTTGACCTTCGCGCCCCATTTGTATGGCAGCAATGTGGCACAATGGCGCTGATAGTCAGGAGAATTGCGTGTCGCCATCCAACCGTGAACCCCGAAAACTTCCACCACACATGCAGCGAATCGTGCAGGAGCGAGCTCATAACATCGATGACGAGCAATCTGCCCAGGAATCCCGACGGGCAGCATTGGAGCGCCGACGCATGGCGATTCAGTTCGATATCGATCAGGGTGAGCTGGCGCTCTCGCCAGAGAACCCCTGGTCGCACCGCATCGAGTTGTTGACAGAAGCGCTTTCGAATGTGGAGTCCGAATTGCAGGCGGTGAGAGAGGTGGCACCGGGTCCGTACCATCCTCTGCCGGCGACGCCGATCACTGATGTGCAGGTCTCGGAATCCGAACCGTACACTGTGCGGTTCCGGATTGGTGAAGAACAATTCGAATGGAATGAGAAGCTGGATTGGATCGAGCGTGGAGGAATTCTGGCGCAGCCCGAGTTTGTGCAGGAGAAGGGCGACATATCAGTGCTGGTGCCAGCAGATACTCCCGTAGATCTCCGCGATGCGCTGCAGTTGCATCTCCGCGAGAGCGTGACCGCGTTCGCTGTTGTCCTGCGTGATGCTCGAATGGCGGGCGAACGGTTGCCGGAATCCGTCACGTTGGCCGATCTCGCCGCGCCATGTCCTGTGTGTGGTGGCTGGATGGATTACAACAAGAACTGTAATACCTGCGCAGTGCGCAAGGTGAACGAGCACGCGTTGTTCCAGGAGCGACAGCACCTCATGAAGGAGCGGTCTACCGAAGCGGAGGAGCGACATCGCCTTGGTGAGCGATTGCCGCTTGCCCTCCGCAGAATGGCCGATGTAGAGCGCGAACTGGCTGAACTCGATTCCTAGTGGTTGAGGGTGAGTCCGCCGACTTTACTGGCAAGTCGGAACAGATCGTTTAGTTCAACACCATTATCGACGGTGAATTCAACGGTACGGTTTCCGGCGCGCTTGAATCCGGGAATGAGCAGCATCTGATCGATGCGCGCCTGATGATCGGCATCAAGCTGCACTTCTGTGCCGGCTTCGATCACATACGGAGTAGAGGTCGCCGTCGAGATCGCGGCTTCGGCCGCCTTGCGAATGCGATCAAGCGC
>JAFAEA010000307.1 GCA_023424355.1 Chloroflexota bacterium
ATACCTGCTGTGGACCGCATATTTCACGATTCCGTACGCCGCGTTCTACACATGGTTCCCCAATTCCCGGAATCCGGATTTCATCATCGTTCATGGCTCCGGGCTGATAAACGGGAATGTGCCGCCATTGTTGGCATCCCGGCTGGACAAAGCAATTGAGGTGTTCAATAAGGGCGGAGGTAGGGCGACGATTATCCCATCCGGAGGGCAGGGCGATGACGAACCACGTGCCGAGGCCGATGCCATGGCCGAGTATCTGCTGGAAAGAGGCATTCCGCCGGAACTCATCGTCCCGGAGGATCAATCGGCCACCACTCTGGAGAACATGAAGTTCAGCAAAGTGATCATCGAGAAGCGATCTGACGCTCCAGCCAAAACGATTTTCGTCACCAGCAATTATCACGTGTTCCGAACCGCGTTAATCGCGCGGAAGGTTGGACTGGACGCTCAGGGAGTCGGTAGCCGAACGGCCCGATACTACTTGCCGAGCGCGATTATCCGCGAGTTCATCGCTATTTTGGTGATGTACAAGTGGTGGCACATAGTGCCGATGGCGGGAGCGATGGCGCTCCTGTTTATCGTGATCTTCTCCAGTTGATCACCACTGCAGTACTGGAATCTGGTTGGAATCATTGCGAGTTGGTGAGGCTTGCTAGATACTCATTCAGGTAGATCATCTGTTCTAGTCGTTCGGATCAGGAGAAAATAAAGCCAGTGGAAAACGGCGATTCCGGTCCACGCAAAATGTTGCCTTCGGTGATCGCGTTCGGAACTGCGCAGATCATCGGCTGGGGCGTGAGCTTTAATATCCCTGGTGTAATCGGTCCCTCGATCGCCGATGGGCTGGATACTTCGCTCGATGTGGTGCTTCTCGGACCAACCGTGATGCTTACGATTCTGGCGGTGTTTTCCTGGTTCAGCGCATCGCTCTTTGAACGATTTGGCGCTCGCAAACTCATGATTGCCGGTGCTTTGGTGATGGGCGTGGGACTTCTGTTGTTGGCATCCGCCGATTCGGTGCCGGTGTTTTTGGGTACCTGGATACTGTTCGGAATCGGCGGGGCGTTGGCGCTTTCGACCGCCGCTCAGATTGCCCTTGCCGAGATTTTTGGGGACCGGGCGCGACAGGCCATCGGTGCGATGTCGCTGGTGAGTGGCCTTTCAAACACAATTCTTTGGCCGATCATCTCGCGAATCGATAATGCCATGGGATGGCGATGGGTTTTGGTGATCGGTGCCATCGCGTTGGCAGGAATCTATGTTCCCATCGTGGCCATCTTCGGGGCACGGCATGCTCGCCCTGCTCGTAAGTCCACAACCGCATCAACGTCCTCGGCAAATCAAAGACTCGACCCCGTGAGATTTGCCCTCGTCGCCGGCGTCACCGCGCTGAACGGTTTCATTACCTGGGGATTCTCGCTCACGCTCATCCCCTTGCTCACACAGAAGGGAGTGGAGCAGGGACAGGCAGTGACACTTGCCTCCGCGCTCGGTTTGGTCTCGATCGCAGCTCGCTCGATAGACGTGCTTGGTAATTGGTCGCCCCTGAAATCGGCAGTTGTTTCCACAACTACGATGTTTGGATCGTTCCTTCTGCTCTACCTGGGGAGCTCCCTTGCCGTCGCGGTGACGTTCATTCTTCTCTACGGTTTGGCCGGCGGACTCATGGCCGTGGTGCGGGCCACGCTGCCGCTCACCATGTTCCCGAAGCAAGCCTATGCTCGCGCATCGGCGAAACTGGCGCTTCCATTGAACCTCTCATTTGCCGCTGCACCACCGGTGTTTGCCAGAATCCTAGAGGGCCCCGGTGCCAACTGGGCGCTGGTTCTTTCCATCTGCCTAAGCGCGGCCGCCATTGGCTGCCTGGTGTTGCTCGCTCGTTCCGTTCGCCAGTCTGAGACCGTGCTCGCCTGACTGCAGCCTGGTGGTCGGCTGCTGCGTTGGGAAAACGTTCGCCAAACATTCCGCTATTATGAAAATATGATTCGCCAGTAACACCATGTCTCCGAAAGGAGAGGAGTCCAGTTCATGCAGCCTTTGGATTACACAGAACTCGATCAGTCAGTGGATCGCATTGTAGATACGATTGAGCGGATATCTACGGAAGTCTGGAATCTGGCAGAGCTTTCCACGCAGGAGCGGCAGTCTGCCGCTGTGCATATGCGAGAGCTCGAAGCCGCAGGATTCACTATCACCAGTCGCGATACCAGTGGCCAGGCAAATGCGTTCATCGCCGAATGGGAGCAGGGGAGCGATGGGCCCAAAATCGGATTCCTTCCCGAATACGATGCTCTTGCAAGCCTCGGCAATGCCGCTGTGGCCGAGAAATCTCCCGCGGAGAATGGCAATTCCAATGGGCACGGCTGCGGTCACAACCTGCTAGGGGCCGCATTGACGGGTGGTGCCATTGCTTTGAAATCGGCCATGCAGAATGCAGGCACTCTGGGATTGCTGCGCGTGTACGGTTGCGCTGCTGAGGAGACGACCGGCGCCAAGGTCTACATGGCTCGCGACGGACTGTTCAACGATCTCGATGCCTGCCTCGCGTGGACCCGGCAGCCTTTGCCGCTACCGGCTATCTGACGACATCGGCAATCGATCAGATCGTGGTGGAATTCTTTGGTCGGTCGGCCCACGCCGGTTCCGATCCGTGGAACGGTCGCAGCGCGCTCGATGCGCTGGAACTCTTCACTCACGGTGTGAACATGATGCGTGAGCACGTGAAGCCATCGACCCGCTTGCATTACGTCATTGAGTCCGGAGGTGAATCGCCGAATGTGGTGCCGGACTACGCCCGCTTGCGCATGTTCGTGCGCGATGTTGATAGACCAGGTGTAGAAGGCACAACCGCGTGGCTCCGCCAGCTTGCCGATGGAGCGGCGATGGGCACGCAAACGCGCGCCGATTTCCAGCACATTTTTGGCATGTACAACCAGCTTTCGAATTCGGCGCTAATCGAGAACTCGCACAAACACATGATGGAAGTGGGCGTGCCCGAGTGGACTGAAGAAGAGCAAGCGTTCGCCCGCGAGTGCCAGAAGAACTTCGGGCTACCCGAGGCGGGGCTCACCACTTCGGTGATGCCCATCCTGCCGCCGACTGTCGATGGCGGTGGTAGCGATGTTGCCGATGTCAGTTGGAATACACCGACCGTGATGTTTGGCTTCCCGACGTTCCCGATTGGTGTCGGCTTGCACACGTGGCCGGTAACCGCCTGCGGTGGGATGAGTATTGGTCAGAAAGCAGCGATGAATGTGGCGAAGATCGTCGCACGTATGGGGCACGATCTGCTGACAGATGCCGATTTGCGTGAGGCGGCCAGAGCCGATTTGGAGTCCCCCCGGGGCGAGCAGGTTTACACCTCGCCGCTTGGTCCTGCATAGGTGGTATTGGATTTGCAGGAAATGGCGCAAATCGCCTACAATACGCGGAGCCCTTTGTGTCTGGGGCGGCTTTTTGTGTGCTTTGAATCCGCGCCGTGTGATTCATCCTCTCAATGATCATCGTGGCGCACAGTTAATTTTGGGAAGGCCGTACTTTGGCAAATAGCAAGTCCGCTCGCAAGCGAATTCGCACGAACGAGCGCAACCGTGTAATCAACCGACCATACCGTTCCGCCAGCCGCACGCTGGTGAAGAAGGCCGAACTCGCCATCGCCGATGGTGATCAGGCTGTTGCTTCCGAGGCCGTGGGCAAGGCAGTTGCCATGCTCGATCGCGCCCAGAGCAAGAATGTTCTGCACAAGAACAATGCTGCCCGCCGCAAGAGCCGCCTCATGGCGAAGTTCAACGGTGCATTCAGCGCGTAATCCGCGTAGAATCGCAGCTGTGTAAATCCCGGATCCGAAAGGACCCGGGATTTACTGTTTTTCCTGCTTGTGGATTTCGAACTATCGACGGGTTGCAGCCTCGCGACGCATGTTCGCGATCTGCAAGATCGCGTCGTACAGCGCATCGATCGGTTCTTTTACCTCGCCGTGCTTGAGTTTGTAATCGGCATCCCGCGCAATTCGACTTCGAGCCTGGGCGACTCCAGGGCTCATCCCTCGCAATCCTTGCTGCAACGAGAAAACCCGGCGCGGATTCGCCAGGCTAATCGCTTTGCCGATCTCTTCCGGCGGTCGCTTGCCACCAGCTGAAACCACAGACGCGACTTCGATATTGCCCATGAGCTGGTTAAGCAGCTTGGCTGGATCCTCTCCAACCAGCATCAGCTTCTCCATCTCCTGCACGGCTACCGGCACATTGCCAGATGCGGCAGCGTCGAGAAACGCGAAGATCTGATCCTGTTCCTCACGCGGCGTCATTGTATCGATCGTCTCGCGAGTCACCGGATTCGGATGGGCGGCCAACACGAGTTTGCCGATTTCGTTCTCGAGCAACTCCATATCGGGCGGGCGATCGTAGAGTGGGTTCTTCGGTTCGGTAGCCCAGCTTTGCGGATAGAGCGTGAGTGCGAGGTGCTGGGCGGTCATCTTGTCCATCTTGCCACCGGCCGTTTCAGCGGTGGTGATGATCCAGTCAATCAGTTTCGGGCCACGTGGTGGTTTCGAGAACTCCACCCTGGCATTCTTGGGCAATGGCTTTTTCGCGAGGCTGGGAAGGTCGGTAAGGCCCGGATCCAGCAAAACCAGTGTGCTGGCATCCGGCACGGATTGATAGAGACCCGCCCAATCAGGAGCCGATCCTCCATCCTTCGAACCTTGCTTTCCGAATCTGGCGATGAGATTCTCCACCACCACAACCCGACCAGCAGAGAAGAATCCGATGCTGGAGATATCGTTGATCACGCCTCGGATACCTGTGCTGTTGCCATCGAGGGAAGAGGTGCTTTGGCCGGATGGATCGCGGTCTTTCAGCACGCGCTTGAGTGTGCGCTGTGCCAGACCAGAATCTGGTCCGAGAATGATCACGATCATGGGGGAATCTCCAATTCAGTCACTGGTCGGACCGGTTCACCACGCGCTTGCGAGTGCGGAACCTTGAACCTGAAAAATCAGGTGGGTGCCACGGACCCCTGTTCACCACGGCGAACAGGCGAGCGGCTCCCGGCTCCAAAACATTGGCTCAAGACCACAGTGCAGAGGCGCTGGCAGAACCGGCCGAGTCATCATGCTAGCACCGATTGGGCGCCGATTCAATTGAGATCAAACGGTGTTCGTACGGTTGATCGTTTCGTCTGCATCTGCGGTTATGATAGGTATGCATACGCATAGCGTAGTCGCTATCTGAGAGGATACGAACCTTCATGGAAATTGAAAACGAGATTCAGGGCAACACGCCTCGGCGCGTTGTGGTGACGGGCGTCGGAGTGCTGAGCGCTCTCGGCAACACCGCTGAAAACAACTGGCAGGCAGCCATCGCCGGTACCAGCGGAATCGCGCCAATCACCCTGTTCGATGCCAGTGAATATCCCACCACATTTGCCGGCGAGGTGAAGGGGTTCGATGCCACCGAAGTCCTCGGTCGCAAGGATGCCCGCAAGCATGATCGCTTCAGTCAGTTGGCCGTTGCCGCCACTCGTCAGGCGGTGGAGGATTCCGGCCTGGATATCGGCCCAATCGCCGAGCGCGTTGGCGTGCTCATCGGTACCGGAGTCGGTGGAGTGGGCGCGTTCGAGACCGGGACGGAAAATCTGCTCAATGGCGGACAAAGACGGGTATCGCCGTTCTTCGTTCCGATGATTCTGGCGAATATGGCCAGCGGCAATGTGGCGATCGATATCGGCGCGAAAGGTCCAAACTTTGCACCAGTGAGTGCTTGCGCCGCGAGTGCTCACGCGATCGGCGAGGCAACTCGCATGATTCGCCTTGGAATTGCCGATGCAATGATCGCAGGTGGTGCAGAAGCTCCTGTCACCCGCATGGGCGTGGCGGGATTCAGTTCCATGGGCGCCCTCAGCACTCGTAATGACGATCCGAAGGCTGCCAGCCGTCCATTCGATGGAGGACGCGATGGCTTCGTGCTCGCCGAAGGCGCTGCAAGTTTGGTGTTGGAATCGCTGGATCATGCCATCGCCCGTGGTGCGAACATCCTGGGCGAGGTGATCGGTTATGGACTTTCGGATGATGCCAACCACATGGTGCAGCCATCGCCAGAAGGCGAGGGCGCAGCCAGAGCGATGGCGATGGC
>JAFAEA010000317.1 GCA_023424355.1 Chloroflexota bacterium
AGAGTAGCGTCAGCGTGGTGGGAGCAAATACCAATCCGGTGAGACCAAACACGCAGAAGGCCGAACTCACCCAGATGAGCCAGCGCTGATCATCCCGCTTGTACACCAGCAACGGAGCGATGAACGATCCCGCCACGCCAAACAGCGGCGAGAGGCTGAGCATGAACCCGGCCTGTTGCTCGCCCATCCCCTCGGCAATCAGATAGGTCGGCAGCCATCCGGTGGTGGCGAAGAACAGGAACGACTGCATTCCCATATACCCGGTGACAAACCACGCGACCCGATTTCGCCAGAGATTCACGTGTGTACCGTGAGCTCTGGGGCCTGTCACCTTCGAACTGCGAGAGCTGACCAGCCAGGGGATGAGAACGAGCACACCGATGATTGCCACCACTGCCGGCCAGCGGAGGGCGCCTCGCCAATCGAGATCGAAGGCGTTCATGATCGGGATGGTGGCACCTGCACCGATGGCACCGCTCGCCGAGATCGCCGCCGAGTAGACCGAGGTCATTGGTCCGACCCTGTTCGGGGCCTCGCGCTTGATGAATCCCGGCAGAATCACATTGCTCACCGCGATACCGGCACCTACCAGCACTGTGCCACCGAAGAGCAGCCACACTGGCTGCACGGTGCGCACCATCAAGCCGAAGAGGATGAGGAGCAACATCGCCATCAGAATCGCATCCATGCCCCAGCGGCGGGTGAGCGATGGCGCGATGAGCGCAACGGTGCCGAAGCAGAGCACGGGGATGGTACTCAGCCATCCGGCCTGCGCGGCGGACATATCGAGATCGGTGGTGATGGTATCCAGCAGCGGCGAGACGGAGAGAATCGGCATCCGCAAACAGAGCCCGAGAATAATCACCGTGGCCATGAGAAATGCGGGATGTTTGACGAGACTCAACGATCGAGAGGCGGACACGTGCGGATTCCAGGCGAGAGCGGCTTTGCACCGGCAGAGGTGGGTGCATGGTCACTGTACGGGGTGCGGGGGTCTTTGTCGAGGAAACAATTAGTTCAGCATTTCGGTAGCGTCACCCCTTGTGGGTGACTTTATGGGGCGTTGGCTCCCTTTATTCCTCCACAAAACGCGGACGTAGGCCCGCGTGGCCGAAGGCGGATGAGGCGCAGCCTCACAGCGAAGCGATCCCTTATACGCGGGTTGGGGAACCGGTTCCGAATCCGCTCAACTCCGCCAATCGAAATCGGTCCCCGGATCCGCACATAAAGTGCGGGCGTACCTCCGGGTTTGGAGGCGGAAACTCGCCAGTCGGATTTGGTTTCCCGACCGATAGCCCTCCGGGCAATATCGACCACGAGTCCCCCATCACCCGGCCGACCGACTAGTTCCCCACCAACCCCGCAAACCGATCGAAGTACTCCACCAGACGGTCCAGCACCCGATTCTTCTTTTCCTGGTGATTCGCCGATGCACCAAACCGGCGTGTGGATGGCAATATTCCCGTTACCGCGGTGCCGGTGGTCTGCACCCGACCATCCCGGAAGGCGGAGTTCACGAATACGCGGGTCGGTTCCGGCTTGAGGTTCTCAGCAGCGATCAGCGCCTCCAACTCCTCTTCCTTTTTCTTGCCGATGTAACTCACCCACTCTTCATCGATCGGGCCGTGGGCCGAAACTCCGTCCACAAATCCCTCGATGAGGTCCCTCTTGCTGCGCAGAGTCGGCGACGAATCGACTGCGCGGAAGATCTCGGTCTTCAGCGCCACATCGTCGCCATCGCCTCGTTCCTTACGGTACTTCTCCACCAGCATGAGGATGTAATCGACATTGACCTCGATTTGCCGGATCAGCTCGATCTCGAACACGAGGTCATCGATAATCGGCTCCTTCTCACCATCCCCACCTGGGCGCATTTCGGCATAGAGATGGAGATACATGCCCTGGTAGTCCTGATTGTCACGCGCGGACAGCAGATCGTTGCCAACAAACTCATCGAACACGGTGAGGATGTTCTGCAGCTTCAGGATGGAGCCAAACAGGGTGACAAAATCCTTCTTGTTCTCTTCACCGATGATCAGTTCGCCCACCGGGAAGCGAGTAACAAGCTCCGCCACCTTTTGCTTGTACTGGGATTCGTAGACCGAATACGGCTCCAGTAGAACCGTGCCCTTGGCATCGCGGTTGCCAAACAAGGCGATGGCATCATTCGTCTCCTGCTCCAGATCGCGGAAGGTGACAATGTTTCCGAAGGTCTTCACGGAGTTGAGGATGCGATTTGTGCGCGAGTACGCCTGAATGAGACCATGCATGCGCAGGTTCTTATCCACCCAGAGGGTGTTCAGCGTGGTGGCATCGAACCCGGTGAGGAACATGTTCACCACAATCACCAGGTCCATATCCCGATTCTTCAGCCGGAGGGAAAGATCCTTGTAGTAGTTCTCGAACCGCGCCGATGAGGTATCGAAATTGGTCCCCCACATGGCGTTGTAATCCGCAATCGCGGATTCCAGAAAGTCGCGGGCATCGCCCGTGAGACCGCCTGTCTCGAACTCCTCTTCGCCCAGGATTCCGTCGCTCATATCAGGATTGGCGGCATAGGAATAGATGATGCCAACCTTCAGGCGTTTATCCGATGGTAACCTTGCCTGCTGCTTCCTGAACTCCTCGTAGTAGCGCTGGGCGGCCTTGATGGATGCAGTAGCGAACAGCGAATTGAATCCGTACAATCGCTTGCCTTCAGTGTTGGGATAGCTCTGGTTACGCTTCGTCTTCTGATCGAAATGCTCCAGGATGTATTCCACCACCATCCGGATTCGCTCAGGTGCCAACAAAGCATTCTCGGTATCGATCGCCGAGACATTCTTATCCTGCACATCATCCCGCATGGCGATGGTGCGATGGAAATCCACGTGGAACGGCAGCACATTCTTGTCATCAATCGCATTCACAATAGTGTAGCTGTGCAATTGCTCACCAAACGCCTGCTGGGTTGTGCGCAGGTTTGCCTTGCCACCACTGCTCATGTTGGCGGAGAAGATAGGTGTGCCCGTGAAACCGAACAGGTTGTAGTTCTTGAACGCCCTCGTGATGGCCGTGTGCATATCGCCAAATTGCGACCGGTGCGCCTCATCGAAGATGATGACGATGTGGCCTTTGTAGATCTCGTGACCGGCATTGGCCGAGATAAACGACGACAGCTTCTGGATGGTGGTGATGATGATTTTGGCGTTGGGATCTTCCAGCTGCCGCTTCAGAATGGCGGTGGATGTGTTGGAGTTGGCCGCGCCCTTCTCGAACCGGTCGTACTCCCGCATGGTTTGGTAATCGAGATCCTTGCGGTCCACTACAAACAGTACTTTATCCACGCCGGTAAGCTGGGTCGCGAGTTGTGCCGCCTTGAAGCTGGTGAGGGTTTTGCCGGATCCGGTGGTGTGCCAAATATAGCCACCCGCGTCGATGGTGCCGAGCTTCTTGTAATTGGTGGATACCTGAATCTTTTGCAGAATCTTCTCTGTGGCCGCAATTTGATACGGACGCATCACCATCAGCATGCCATCGGCATTGAGCACGCAATAGCGGGTGAGAATATTCAGCAGTGTGTGGCGGGCGAAGAATGTTTGGGCAAAACGCGGTAGATCGAAAATGGGTTTGTTCTTCCCGTCTGCCCACCAGCTGGTGAACTCGAACGAGTTGGAGGTGCGTTTGGTCTTCTTGCTGGTTTTGGATTCATCCAGGTGTTGCTTGCGCGTGGTGTTGCTGTAGTACTTGGTGTAAGTGCCATTGGAAATCACGAACAACTGCACGTACTCGTACAAACCGGTACCGCTCCAGAAGGAATCCCGCTGGTACCGACCGATCTGATTGAACGCCTCGCGGATATCCACACCGCGACGCTTGATCTCCACATGCACCATCGGCAAGCCATTTACCAGAATGGTGACATCGAAGCGGTTCTTGTATTTGGCGCCACCGGCCTGATCGATTTCGTACTGATTGATCACCTGCAGCCGGTTTTTGTGAATGTTCACCTTATCGATGAGGGTGATGTTCTTGGTGGTGCCATCCTCACGATCCAGCAGCTGCACGAAATCCTGCTGAATCTTGTAGGTTTTCTCGGCGATACCATCGTTCTTGCTGGCGATTTTGCCCTCGAAGAACTGGGTCCATTCCTTATCCGTGAACTGGATATCGTTCAGCAATTCGAGCTGCTTACGCACATTTGCGATGAGTTCCAGCTCACTGCGAATGGTGAGGAACTCGTATTGCTGCTGCTTGAGGAGATCGATGAACTCTCGCTCCAGCTCGGCTTCGCTCTGATAGGCCGAGCCGGTTTTGTACTCCGCCGGCGCCTCTGCAACCACCGTGCTCTTGGTGTTGATGGATATGGTGTTGTACAGAACCGCCGGGGCCTCGTTCATGCTGGCAACTCCTTAAAGGTCAGCAACTTGTCGCGATAGTAGGCATACTGCTTCCGCCGCGCCTCGAGCTCGGCCGGGAGACCGATGGAGAGGTCGTTGGTGAGGGATTCAAATCCATCCAACACTCGAACAATTCGATCCTGTTCTTCGAGGCTGGGGATTGGCAGGGATACACCACGAACTATTTCAGCATTCAAATTGCTAACGGTGCTCGAACCAACCTTGCTCTCGAATTGAGCTTGAATGGCTGAAGAGCGAAGCAGATGAAACAGAAAGTCTGACCTAAACGATTGGTCATAATTGGTAATCGAAAGCCAACCGTCATGAATGCAACCCTCGATTTTCGAAATGTAGGGCCTACCGAAGCTCATTGAATTGGAGAGAATGAAATCACCCGGAAATATTCGCTTGGACTTCTTCGCGCCGTCGGGCGTGATGTGCTCGGCGGTTGTGGTCACATACTTACCATTCGGGTCTACATCACCGATTTTGATCCAAGGCACGCCGTCGTCTTGCGTACTCAAGTGCGAACGAATTGGCCTGGGGGACGCCCCCCTAGCAATGGTTGCTAGTTGACCAAAAAGAGCAGAGGGCCAATTGGGAGACATCAACAAACTATCCCGATAATGTGCATACTGAATACGCCGTGCCTCCAGCTCCGCCTCCAGCTCCGCCTCCAGCTCCGCCTCCAGCTGGGTGAATGTATCGAGAATGCGAACGATCTCGCGCTGCACCTCGATTGGTGGGACGGGAACGCGGAAATCAGTGATCATCGGTTTTCGAATAGAGGTGACCGTCGCATTCACGGCCTTCTGAAGAATGAAATTCTTGAAGTGAACAGCAAAGTAATAGTAGGCGAATTTGGTGTCCAAACTGGGATTTCGAAAGTTGATTCTATAGGCCCTTTGGTGGAGTGCGTATTTCCCAGTTACGAAATGGAATATTTCACCAATGCCGCCCTCGCCGGGAATCACAATCGCTTCCTCATCAAATTCAAACTTCCCAATTCGCAGAATCTCTTTGGAGCGAACGTAAAAAGGAAACTCACCGCTGGGAACAGCATCCTTGCGGTCGCTACTCCCGGTGCCAACTTGAGCAATTTCCCCAACCCTAAAGAACTCCACTCCATCCGGGCAGAGCTGGGCGATCAAATCATCAATGCGGCTCATGCACTCGCCTCCAGATCGGCGACGATCGCGTCGATCGCGGTGCGCAGTTCCTGCTGCCTGGCGACAATGCGGGCAATATCGGCATTGAGGGCCTCAATATCCACCACCTCGGTGGTATCCTCCCGCTCCACATAGCTGGAGACCGAGAGGTTGTAATCGTTGCCGGCCAGTTCCTCCATCGGGACCAGTCGGGCGAAGTGGTCCTCATCTTCCCGGGCCACAAAGGCATCCAGCACGCGCTGGCGGTTGGCCTGGGTGAGGGTGTTCTTGTTGCCACCGCGCACAAACTCGGCGCTGGCATCGATGAACAGCACCTTGTCATCTGCCTTCGATCGCTTCAACACAATCACACAGGTAGCGATGGTGGTACCAAAGAAGAGATCGGGCGGGAGCTGGATAACGGCATCCACATAGTTGTTATCTACCAGGTATTGGCGGATTTTCTTCTCCGCGCCGCCACGGTAAAGCACTCCCGGGAACTCAACAATCGCCGCGGTGCCATCCACCGCCAGCCAACTGAGAATGTGCATGGTGAAGGCGAGATCAGCCTTGGATTTCGGGGCCAGCACACCTGCCGGTGAGAAGCGCGGATCGTTGATCAGCAGCGGATTGTCGGCGCCATCCCACCTGGTGGAGTACGGTGGATTGGAGACGATAGCCTCGAACGGTTCATCGTCCCAATGGGCAGGTTCATTCAGCGTATCGCCATGCGCCAGGTGGAAGTGCTCGTAATTGATATCGTGCAGGAACATATTGATACGAGCGAGGTTGTAGGTGGTGAGGTTGATCTCTTGCCCGTAGAATCCCTGGCGCACATTCTCCTTGCCCAGCACCTTGGCGAACTGCAGCAGCAAGGATCCCGAGCCACAGGCGGGGTCGTACACCTTGTTGACCTCGGTTTTGCCAACCACGGTCATGCGGGCCAGCAGTTCCGAAACCTCTTGCGGGGTGAAGAACTCGCCCCCGGATTTTCCGGCCGAGGAAGCGTACATGGTCATTAGATACTCGTAGGCATCGCCGAAGGCATCGATGGAGTTATCGGCGAAATCGCCAAGCTTCAGCTCGCCCACAGCATTGAGCAGCTTCAGCAGCTTCTCGTTGCGACGCGCCACGGTGTTACCGAGTTTGCTCGAGTTCACGTTCAGCTCATCGAACAGTCCCTTGAGATCGTCTTCGCTTTCGGTGCCGATGGCCGAGCCCTCGATATCGCGGAACACACCTTCCAGCACCTCATTGAGGTTGGCGAGGTATTCCTGCTCTCTGTTCGCCCGGGCACGCACATTGGCGAAGAGCTCGCTCGGGAGAATAAAGAAGCCCTTTTCGTTCACGGTCTCCGAGCGACCGAACTCGGCATCGTCATCCGACAATTTGGCGTAATCGAAATCGGGATCGCCGGCATCGCGCTCCTGTGTGTTGAGATAGGAGGTAAGATTCTCGGAGATAAAGCGATAGAAGAGCATGCCGAGCACGTAGCTCTTGAAATCCCAGCCATCCACACTGCCACGGAGATCGTTGGCTACCCGCCAGATGGTTTTGTGCAGCTCCGAGCGTTCAATTTCTCTTGCGGTCAATCAGGGCCTCCTCAATGATTCCAGGTGCGCGATGGCGAAGCGAACAGGGTGTTCGCACGTGCCGAATGTGGTTGTTAGCCAAGTCAAAATTTCCCTTGTAAGTATAGTCTCAATCCAGGGGAGAAGGGAGATCGCAAAAGCAAGGGATCAAGAAAGGGCTCGCTTCGCTGCTATGGCCGAGCCGTAGGCGAGAAGCGGCAGCAGGCCCTCTACTGCGTTCGGCCAGCCTTCGGCTACACCGTTTTCCGTCCGGGAATTGCGTGATCCCTTGATCCCTTGCCTCTTGGAAATCGGTCCTCCCAAAAACCCGAACCACTCGCGCAGTTGAGTTCTGCCACAATGCCTACAATCCGCGCGAGGTCCGGGTCTACGATCGTTGGACAAGAAGGAGGAGAAGGTGAAGAAGTGGTCATTTCTCCGGCCCGGAAAAAACTCCCATCTTCACCTTCTCCCCCATCTCCTCCAGGGAACTCCCGAATCCCACATGCCAATCCGGCAACAAAACCGCCGAGATCCGGGAATCGCGATAGCGCCGATGCGTATATATAAGTAGAGGATGCCTACAACCCAAAAGGGGGCGGAGCCAATTCCTTTTTCCAGCTGGAACATTTCGCCGCCAACGCCGGTAGACCCGCACCTCGCGCCCGGATGGCCGTTTTGCCACCCAGATCTTGCGCGAGTGGTGCGGGTTGCTAGAACCAGTTCCCAATGGAGCAGTCTCGCCACCCACGGGTAGTGTCGACCCTGGTGGTCGACGATCGACCGCAGGTCGATACTCTGCCCAAACCAAGGGAGAAGGAAGACACCAAAAACCCGGACCACTCGCGCGACTGGTTGCTGAAGAGAATCCGCCAATCAGCGCGAGGTCCGGGTCTACGTTTGATCTGCAAGCGACAGGATCGGGGAGATGGTGAAGATGGTGGAGATGGGAACATTTCCCGGGCCGGAAAAATTCCTCATCTTCACCATCTCCTCTGTCCAGAGATTGAGGGTCGCAGATAGCGTGACCCACGGGGCTCGCTTCGCTGCCATGGCCGAGCCGTAGGCGAGAAGCGG
>JAFAEA010000330.1 GCA_023424355.1 Chloroflexota bacterium
ACGCTTCTAGCCGCCCGTAGCGGATATTCTCCATCACCGTGCCGGCAAACAGGAATCCATCCTGCAGCACGATTCCGAGCTGACGTCGCAGCTCGATCTTGTTGATATCGCGCAGATTCACGCCATCTATAAGGATGTCTCCGGAATCGATTTCGTAGAACCGGGTGAGCAGGTTGATGATGGTGGTCTTGCCTGCACCTGTCGGGCCCACCAGTGCGATCACCTGACCGGGTTCGGCGTGCAGATTCACGTGCTTCAGAATCGGCGTTTCACCGTCGTAACTGAAGTTCACATCGCGGAACTCCACATCGCCGCGTGCGATCGCCTGATGTCCGACCTCGTGACCTTCGGCATCGATTTCGTCTTCTTCATCGAGAATCTCGAAGATGCGCTCGGCACCGGCCAGCGCACTCTGCAGCTGGGTGTACATCTGCGAAATCTGGCTAATTGGCTGCGAAAGCTGACGTGTATAGCTGAGGAAGGTAGCCACCACACCGACAGTGGTGCGGCCATTCACCGCCAGCCAACCGCCACTGGCAGCTACCAGCGCGATGGTGAGGTTGCTCATGAAGTTCATGATTGGTCCCACGATACCGGCAAATGTTTGCGCCCGGATGGCATGCCCCTTCAGTTCCTGATTGGCACTCTCGAACATGGTGATGCGATCGGATTCCTGCCCATACGCCTTCACGGTGCGCTGGCCGGTGATGGTCTCCTCGATAATGCCGTTGAGTTTGCCGAGTTCGCGCTGTTGATCTCGGAATCCCACCCGCGTGCGCGGTGCGATCACCGTGTTTACCAGCAGCGTCAGCGTCACCAGTGAGACGATTGCCACCAACCCCATAATCGGCTGCAGCACCAGCATCATGATGATCACACCCACACCCATCAGCACACTGCTGATCATCTGGGAAGCACCTTCGGTGAGGATCTGGTTCACCGTTTCCACATCGTTGGTGACACGGCTCATGGTGTCGCCATGCGGGCGGCTATCGAAGAATCGCAGCGGCAGCCGTTGGAGCTTGGCGAAGATATCCTCACGCAGCATGTGCACCGTGCGCTGGGCCACTCCGGCCATGAGCCTGGCCTGGAACCAGGTGAGCAAACTGGAAAGCGCGTAGATGCTGATCATCAGCAGAATCAGCCTGAGCAAACCATCCATATCGCCCGGGGTGATGTAATCATCAATCGCCCTACCCATCAGGTAAGGGCCCAACACCTGCAAACCGCTGGTGCAGAGGATGAGGAAGGTTGCCAGCATCAGGCTTAGGCGCTGGTGACGGAGATACTGCCACAATCGACCGATTGTGGCCTTGCGGTCCTTGACCTCGATTTTCTCTTTGCCGAACGCGGCGCCCGGGCCTCTATGCTGTGCCATTGGCCACCCCGCTTTCTACCTGACTGCGGTAGATATCCTTGTAAACATCGCTTGTTTCCATGAGGTGCTCGTGCGATCCCTGGGCGATCACTTCGCCACCCTCAATCACGAGGATGTTGGTGGCGTTCACCACCGCGCTGATTCGTTGGGCGACCAGAATCACGGTCATATCCAGCCTGGCGAGAGCCTCCTGAATCTTCCGCTCGGTCTGCACATCCACGGCGCTGGTGGAATCGTCCAGAATCAGCACCGGCGCATTGCGCACAATCGCGCGCGCGATGGCGAGACGCTGTCGCTGGCCGCCGCTGAGGTTCACTCCGCGTTGGCCAACCATGCTGTCGTAACCATTTTCGAGATTGGAGATGAACTCTTCGGCCTGAGCCATTTGTGCGGCGCGTTCGACCTCTTCGTCGGTCGCATCCGGGTTGCCGAAGCGGATGTTCTCGCGAACAGTGCCACTGAACAGCACCGATTCCTGCAGCGCGATAGAGATGTGCTGCCTCAAGCGATCCTCATCCCATTCACGCACATCCATATCGTTTACCAATACGCGACCACTGGTGACATCGTAGAACCGGGGGATAAGCCCGACGATGCTGGATTTGCCAGAACCCGTGGTCCCCAGAATGGCCAACGATGTTCCCGGCTCTACGGTGAAACTCACATCATTCAGCGCCGGCGAAGTCTCTTCGCCGTACTGGAAGGTCACGTTCTGGAACTCCACCTTGCCAGCGGTTCGCTCCGGCTGATCGCCAGCCGGGTTGTTGACGATGACCGGCTCGGAATCCAGCACTTCGTTTACGCGTTCGGCACTTGCTTCGGCGCGGGTGAAGCGCATCAGCACCATGCTCACCATCATCAGGGCGAAAAGGCTCTGCATGAGGTAATTGATGAAGGCCACCAGCGCACCGACTTCCAGATCGCCGGCGTTCACCATATTCCCACCAAACCAGAGGGCACCAACGAGCCCCAGATTCACGGTAAGCATCATTAACGGAGCTACCACCACCACGGTGTAGACCGCGGTGAGGGTGGTGTCTTTGAGATTGTCATTGCTCTTGCCGAAGCGATCGGATTCGAAGGTGTGGCGAGCAAATGCCTTCACCACACGCACACCGGCGAGATTCTCCTGAATCACGCTGTTCACCTGATCCAGCTTCTTCTGTACTTCACCAAACCGGGGGAAGGCGCGCATCATCACCATGCCGATCATGATCATCAGTACCGGGATAAGCGCGATGAACAGCAACGAAAGTCGGGGCGAGGTGATGATGGCCATGGTGATACTGCCGATGAGCAGCAGCGGTGCGCGCACGAGAATGCGAAGCATCATTTGAATGGCATCGGTCAGTTGCACCACATCGTTGGTGAGGCGGGTGATGAGTCCACCGGTTTCGAGCCTGTCCAGATTGGCGAACGAAAGCGATTGCACCTTCTTAAAGAGGGAATCGCGCAAATCCGTCGCGAACTCAAGGCTTGCCCGCACCGCGAACACACCACACAGCACACCGAACACCGCGCCGAGTATGGCGAGCCCGATCATGGTGGCAGAGAGCCGGAGTACTGTATCGAGATCGTTATTGGCGATACCGTCGTCGATGATTTTCTGGGTCAATCGAGGGAGCATGAGGTCCATCACCACTTCGCCCAGCATCATCAGCGGAGCCAGCAGCACCCAGAGTTTATAGGGACGGAGGAAGGAAAAGAGTCGTCTGGTATGATGCAATTGGTGGGACCTCCGGGCGCCGGGTGCGCCGCATATCAGTGTAGTACGCAATCACAGCTTTGGAGGCGGCCAGAATAGTCGCCGATGCGCTATTGCAGATCCTTGCGATACCGCATGATTTCCATGCTCATTCCGAAAAATTCTTCAGTAGTGACAGAGTCCGGAATCGGCTGCCAACCGTTGCGTTCATAAAACGCATGCGTGCCAGTATTGGCAACCAATACCTCGAGTGTTGCCGAGGTGGCCCCACTGGCGATCATTTCCACCTCAGTGGCCTGGAGGAGTTCGGATCCGATGCCTTGATGCACCGAATCCGGACGCAGATACATGGAGTAGAGCATTACCGAATCTGGTGAGGCGTTGGGTTCGCGGCTGGCTCCCCAGCTCGTGAATCCCACAACCTCGCCATCCTCCTCGGCAACCAGCACGTTAAACGGATGCGATTCTGCCTGCAGCCAGGCGGCCCACTGGACCGCCCTGCTCTCTTCACTTAACTGCGCCAACCCCTCGGCTGGCAGGATATCGGCATACGATTGTTGCCAGCTGCGCACATGAATGCGCGCAATTTCTCGTGCGTCGTCGATATCTGCCGGTCGAATGATCATGAACACCTCTGGGAATGGAATCTAGGCTTCCGGCTGGCGGTCTTGCCAATCGGCGTGCGTTGCACGTCCCATTCTACGACCCATCTCGAAGGCACGGCGATTGTGGCGCTTGATGCTTTCTGGACGGCTGCTGCGCACGACCCGGCGATGAGTCTTAAAGGTATCGATCTGCTCTGTACCGTCAGCATGCTGATGGCGGGCAGCGCGGCGCATGCGGCGCAGCTTGCGCTCGAGTTCCGCAACCTGCATCTGCAAGTCCGCAACTACTCCGCGAAGTTCGCCGCGGCCACCCTTGCGGCCGGCCATGGCGCCTCGTGGGCGATCGCCCTCGTGGCGATGTCCACCGCATCGTCGCTCGCTGCGAGATTCCTCGCCGAAGCCGCGACCGGCCATGAATGCGGCGCGATTGCCGCCATGACGTCGGCCATCACGATGGGTGCGACGTGCGCCGCCTTCGTGAGCGCCGAAGCTCTCATCATCGCGATGGCTACGGAATTCCTCACCGAAGTTGCGACCGGCCATGAATGCGGCGCGGTTGCCGCCATGACGTCGGCCATCACGATGGGTGCGACGTGCCTTGCGGCCAGCATGTTCTCCGTGCTCGCCCCAGGCTTCGCGGGTGCGGGCACCGAAATCTCGGCCGTGGGCGCGAGCTTCGCCGCAGTTGCAAGTGTTTTCGTTGGTATGTTCTCGTTCGGTTCTCATATGGTTATTCTCCTTGTGGGTACGTTCGTAATCGTGGTTGTGTCGTTTGGTTCTCATAAATTCTCCTTGGTTATCGCGGGGTGTTGCTTCGTCCGCCACGTCCCCGGCTTCTCATATGGGCCGCATGCACAGTCTGCTTGCGAGTGTGTTCATCCATCGGTGCTTCAGCGTATGCGGCCATTCGGCTGGCTGAGATCTGCTCACTGCGGACTCGGTCCGATTGCGGTGCGGCCATCAGCACATCGGCTGAGGCGGCGAATCGCTGGCGACTTTCGCGGTAGCGACCTTCGCGATCGAGCTTCACGGCCTCGCGATTTTCACGCGCAGCCACTTCCATCGCCACGATCTCGGCGACCTCGTCGATGCGAGTCGGTGCACCATCGCGCACTGGCAGCGATGTGGAGGTCTCGTTGATCTCCTGGATTGCGCCATCGTGTGGCGAAGTCCAGTGCAGGTGCACATCTGGTGCGATTTCGGTCTCACGAATGTGGCGAGCCTTCACCGCGAACACGAGATGCAGTTCCTCACCGGCGGCGAGATCTCGCAGATCCACACTGGCGCGGTTTCGATGCTGATCGTGCGGGAACGCATTGATCAGTTCGGCACTCATACCGGTTGGCAGCGAGATATCCAGGAACGGATTGATCGCGACCATCGTGCTGAGACTGCGAATCTCTTCGCTGAAGAACGCCTCCAGCTCGTGCGCTTCGGCGATGTACTGGAAGTTGCCACCGCCAGCCTCCGCCATACCGCTCAGCAGGATTTCATCGAATCCGTAGCCCACGCCGATCGCGCTGGTGGTGATTCCACTCTGTCGCCGCTCGGTCGCCATGGCAGAGAGTTGCTGCGGTCGGGTTTCACCGACATTGGCCAGGCCATCGGTCAGCAGCATTGCGCGCTGAATTCGACCCTGCCCGGATTTACCGGCTTCCAATTGGTTGCAGGCTTCCTGCCAGCCGCCTGAGAGGTTGGTGGATCCACCAGGATGGATGGCTTCCGTTACCCGATCCAGATGCCGACGATGATCAGCATCGAGCGGGGTCAGATAATGGCGAGTGCTCACGGCATCGTCGTAGGTCACAAGGGCCACGCGATCGTCGTCCCGAAGCTGGGCGACTGCAGCCTTCACGGCCTGCTTTACCAGCTCCAGCTTGTTCATACCGTGCATGGATCCGGAACGATCCAGCGCGAAGGCGAGATCGAGCGGTGCCCGGCGTGTTTCGGCGGAAGCTTCTGCACGCACGGTGATCACGAGATGGGAGTGTGCTTCGCTCTTGTTGATGTGGGAGTGTTCCCAACGGGTGTACAGGGTGAGGCTCATCGGCGATTCCTTTCGTCGTCGTTATCCATCTCGATCATGTGGCGCAACCGATGCAATGTGCGGTGGAGCCGTGGACCCATGTTCTGGGCCTTGCTGGATCGAATCAGCAATTCGGCATCGTCTCCCAATGGGAACCGTTCCCATGTTTGCGATGCCTGGAAATCCGGAGCTTCCTCCGGTGGGGCCATCATTGATGCCACGATCGGCCCCTCGTTTCGATCGAATCGATCCTCCCGATGTGGCCGACCGCGTCCACGTCCGCGCTGTTCGAACTGCTCGACAGCTTCGGCACCCATCCGGCGCGACATCATGCGACGCTCACCGTGGCCCCGACCTCGGCCCATTGCTTTCTCCATGGCAACCGCCTGGGAGAGCGAGGCGAGATAGGCGGGATCGCGCATTTGCTCGGATGTGAGCGTGTTCAATCGATGACGAATCTCGCGCAGCGGCAGGTACATCTCTTTCAGAGCGGCAATTGCATTGAGCCGATCCAGATGGTCCTGGCTGTAGGTGGCATTGCGGCCCGTGGTAAGCGGGGGAGGCAAGAGGCCCTCCACGATGTAGTACCGCACGGTGCGGGGGCTAACATCGGCGAGCTTGCTGAGTTCATCGAGTGTGTATTCGCGATCGTCGCCGTTGATCTCGACCGTTTTGTCGGTCATCGTCGTCTCTCCTTTCGTTGCGTGGCGGATTGCACGACATGAATATAGCAGCTGTACTGTCAGGTGTCAAGATATAGTGTCATGAATATCTATATTCGTCGAATGGTGCATGATTTTGGTGTGAAATCATAAGTGTCACATTGAGGGTTTTTGTGAATGTGACACTGTCGTGATCGCGCAGGATGGTCTCGAATCACATCGGAACACCGCACCCATCACCGATGACCGTTCAGTGGTATAATTCCCCGGCGTTCAGGCATAATGAACGGAATGGCGCCATAGCCAAGCGGTAAGGCACGGGTTTGCAAAACCCTGATTCGTCGGTTCGAATCCGACTGGCGCCTCCAATAGAAACACCCACATTCCGAACCGGAATGTGGGTGTTTCTTTTTTCCTGGATGGATCAGGCCATCGCGATCGGTGGCTTGTCGCGCAATTTCGTTTGGCTGTAGAAGCCGGCAGCGGCCAATCCGTACACCAGCCCCTGAATCAGCCAACGAGAGGCGGATTCCAGCGACACGGGTTCGCCATTGGCCACGGCTCCCACCACCACCAGGAAGGTCGCAGTGGCGATGGCCGCCATTCCCGCCCAACGAATCGGCAGGCCGAGTTGCTTCGCCACTTCCACGAGGGCGGGTGTGACGACCAAAATAGAGACGCCTGTCAGTACTTCAATGGAATCGATCATCATGCTGCCTCCTTTGTAGGTAGAGCGAGAATTTCATCGACACCGAGCTCCGTGCCGCCACTCCACACCCGCCAACTGAGATCCGTTTTGGCGCCGCGGCCCATAATCCACCACACCGCGTTGCCATTCACCTCGTCACCCACGATCCAGCCGTTGGCCCAGAAGCTGTTCCCTTTCGCCAGCACACGCATCACCGGTTGGTTGAGTTGGCCCCATTTGCGGGCGTTGAGTGCACTTGCTGTTACGGAGACCAGAACCGGGTGCTCCAATTTCGTGATGGTTCCAAATGGTGGCAACACGGGACCGGATTGCGCCGGAAGTTGCACCACGCCTGAAGCGTTTTGCACCTTCGCGATACCTTCCGCCACACCCTTTGCCACACGCTCATAGAACCCTGGCTGGTAGATCACATCCGCATCGCCACGGATATTACCCAGTTCCAGAACGAGCCGTGCCATGGTGTTGCGCAGATTTGCGGTGTACCCAAACATCGCCAACCGAAATCCGTTTCCACCTACACCTGTTTGCCGCTCGCTCATCACCCCTGGTTTCACTACGCCGGATTGGCGCAGGCGGAGACTGGTCGATTCTGCGACTGCGGCCGAGATCGCCTCGGCGTACTGCATATCCAGCGAGTTAGATGCGATGGCATCTGTGCCGGTGTATTTCGTAAAGGTAGTGAGACCATCGCCATCCGGAACAATCGCGAACATGCCGCGGGTGTTGTTGGCATCGCCCTCGAAGTGGATATCCAGCATCAAATCGTACGGCGCGAGATTGAAGCGACGAATCACTTCGCGGCCGACTGCATCCAGCGATCCGGAAAACCAGTTGTTGGTGTTCTGCAGCATATCCACCGAGTGGCCGACTCGAATCAGTTCCTTTTCAATGGCGCGCGCTGCCAGCGGCGTGATCGCCGATTCAGCCGGATTACCGCCACTGGTATTTCGATGCCCCTGAACAATGAGAATACGGAGTTGCTTCTTCATATCTATACCTCCACGAGTTGCAGGATGATGAGGGAGTCTCCCCACTCGTTGCTATCTGCTGGCTGTGCGACGCTCTCGCTGATGCCGACGATGCGTACGCTGCGTTGGACCGGGGCGTCGTCATAGTCGATGTCTCGGAAAGTGAGGGTGGTATCGGTTGCCCAGGCGGACCAGAGCTCCGCAATGAGCTGGCGTCCGGTGCGTGTGAGCGTGACTCCGTCGCGATCGATTTCCTGATCGCGTGCGTGGATTTTGAGATTCCACTTCCTGCGACGAGCTGGGTTGTCGAGCGCTTCATGCTCTGCCCAGGCGCCAACGAGAATCGGTGCGTAGTCTGACACGGATTCCCAGCGGACGCGAAGCACGAGAAACCTGGAGACGACTCCGGAGAGTGCGGCCTCGAGATCGAAGTTGATCTGGGGAATCAGGTTGCCAGTCGATGTGTACGAAGCTGCGTTGACCCACGTCTGACCGGAGTTGAGCGAGTAGTCGAGATAGGTTGTGACGGTGTCTGAGCTGGATGGTCCGAAGCGTTCTGGTGCCACGAAGGTGACGCCGATCTTGCGCCATGCCTTTCGCTTGTCGCGCTCTCCGGCATCGATCAGCGGAGATCTCCATTCGGCGTCTGCTGCGAAGGCAGTGATGCCGGAGGGACGGTGCGCGAGCCGATAGCGTGAGCATGATGCCAGTCCGTGCTGGAAAACGAAAATGTCGTAGTCGACCGAGCCACCTAACGGGATTGGCCAGCACCAGTTGCCGGTTGGTGCGTAGACCTGGGAGCCGAAGCGCCACCATCCGTTTCCGTCCCATGCCCAGAGTTCCATGAAATACGCTTCCGAGAGAATGCTGACGATGAGGTAGCCAGCAGCGACGCACGCACCGTAGCAGAGCAAGCCATTCAAGCCAAGGGATTTCCAGCCAGCGCGATCGCCGGTTGGTGTGAACTCGTGAACACCACCGGCAATCCAGGCGATGGTGCGCCCACCGAAGCCGAGCACGAAGCGAAAGTCATCGCGTTCGGTGTGGATGCCTTGCTGGAAGAAGGGTACGAAGTCTCCTGACCATTCCCAGCCGGGGATTTGCGGGTCGGGATCTGTGGGGTGGGCCGGGTTTGGCACGAGCACTTCGCGCACTCTGCCTGAGAACTTGTAGAGTGCCTGCTTCGTGACCACCAGGAGATCTCCGTCGACGGTGATCAAGTCGAGCACGTCGTAATCGATGATGCGGTAATTGACACCACCTGGGGTTCCCATGCGGAGGACACCGGGGAATGATGCGGAGCGAGCATCGGACCAGATTGGGAAGCCGTTGTAGATCTGGATTTTGAACGCCTTCTCGCCGGTGAGGTACGGGTTCTCTACACCGGCGCTGGTGCGCATGAGGATATCGGCGGCGCCACCGAATGCGATGAGCAAGGTGGTGCCGTTGATGACTGAGAGATCGGTGATCACATCGGGGTAGGATTTGACGACGACGGTGCCGGTGCCTGCGGCTCCATAGACGCGGAAGTAGAGGGTCTTGCCGATTGCGAAGAAGATGCGGGTGAGCGGTTCGACGACCTGGTAGGGGACCTGGATACCTCCGACGGGTACGTCATCGCCAACGGGGATTGGGATATCTGGGGTGCTACTGGCTTTGAGTGCCCAGGGTGCGACGCCCTGGCCTCCGAGCGCGGGTCCGACGTTGAGTGATTTCCCGAAGGTATCGCGCTCGAGCTGGAGGACGCGGTTGCCACCACCGAAGAAATCGGTGATTGAAGTTCGCTGCGTGAGACCCTCTGCCATGCCGTCCTGGGTGCGGCGATAACCTGGGGATTGGTGGGTGCCGGGTTCGATCATGTATCCGGCGCCGTTGAGGATGATATCGGTGGTCTGAGCCATGTGGGATTCTCCTTTCTGGGGTTCAGGAGGTGCGCCATACCCACGAC
>JAFAEA010000349.1 GCA_023424355.1 Chloroflexota bacterium
GCACTCTGTCGCAGCAGGAACTCGTGCTCCGCCGCCACTTCGGAACCAGCAATGATCGCATCGATGTCCTGCTTGCCTACCCAGGCAGTGAAACGGGTCTGCGCCATGCGCATCGGAATCATGGCGATCTGAAGTTCGCTGCTTGCTTTAATCGCGCGCGCGTCACGAGTGTTCACAGAAATGTGGCCGTAGATATAGCTCATGAGCAAGTTGATGCGCTGAACCAGATCCTTGGCGTTTTCCAGATAGTCGGCGACGAATGCCGGAGCATCGCCATCGCCTGTCGAGATTTGCTTGTCGACATTGGCCACGACCTGAGCGACGAGTTCCTTGACGGATTGCACTTCGGTGCGGAATTCATCGGATTCAAGTGATGGGAAATATTGACTGAGATCCCACTTGGGAAGATTGGAAGACATACGCGCTCCATACAGTTACAGATATCGCCATCGATATCCGCTAGACACAACAAATACTGCCACAATTTTCCTTCTGAACAATATCGCCACATCCTATTGACTTATGCAAAGTTGTCGCTAGAATGGATTCAGCGCTGAAATATGTATACATAACTTTTCGGGGCCACCAGGGTTGGGAGCAAACCACTGAGATCTTCACACCGATAGGAAATCCCACGTTGAACGGTGAATTCCCGCCTCAATGGAGTGTTTCGAGGCGACTTTCCACCGCGTTCCTGACCGCGTTTAGAAAGCAGGAACAGTTATGGACCAGCACAATTCGCCCGGAGGCAAACAGCGATCTTTACTGGAGGCTGCCCGTGCAGCCCTTGTGAACGGAATAAATCGCTACAAATCCATGAAGGATGCGCCGGAAGCGCGCACGCTGCTGATTGGCTTCGCGATCATGTGGATTGGTGCCCGACTCAGCACCGTTGCTCTGGTGGTGATGTCGTACAAAATCGGCGATGGCGCGCTCGGGGTCGGCGGAATGTTGGCCATCTCCTTGCTGCCGATGAGCATCTTTCAGCCTCTCGGCGGACACCTGGTGGATAAATATCCGGGCAAGAGGCTCCTCATCATTGCCTATCTGATTTTTGCTTTGCTCTCCTTCTCCTATCTGTTACTGATTCCGTTCGCGAGTATTTGGCTGTTGTATGCCATCCGATTCCTCATCGGAGCGCTCCAGTCCATTGAGCCAACCGCCTACGAGATGCGACTCATGATGTTGACGCCTGCCTCGAAGCGGGGCACCGCCAATGCTCTTCAAGCCATCATGGCGGAGGTTGGAGAGATCGTGGGGCCGCTTCTGGGCGGAATTATCCTTGCGTTCACGGGTGTGGGACCGTTATTCGTGCTCACTGGAGGAACATGCCTGTTGATGGCGACACTCGTCTTCCGATTGCCGGAATCAGTGCCAGGTGCGAAGCGAGAGATCGATGAAGCAGATGAAGCAGCCATGCAAGAGACGGCAGAAGCGAATGCCGGCGCTTATCGCTGGATCTTCAGACGGCCACAGATCGTAACCTACCTTGCCTCAGCCGCGATATCCGGCGCATTAGCCTACGGTGTTATCTCGGTCATGGTGACAAAAGCGTTGGATATCGGCCTCAATGAAGGCAGCATCGGTGTATTTCTCTCGGCAATTGGAGCCGGCGCCATGATTGGCGGCGTATTCGCAGGCATGGGTGAATACGCGAACAAGCGGGCTCTCATCATTACGGGCTGTTCCACGATTGCCGGAGCCTTGAGCCTTATCGCCTTCGGGTATGCGTCGACATTCTGGCTTGCCGTTGCAGCGCTGGTGGTTTATGGCACGTTGTTGAATCTGGAGGAGATCCCGGCTCTCACCTACTTCCAGAACAGCTTGCCGGAATCTATCTATGGCCGATTCTTTTCTACATTCATGATGGCAGGAACGTTTGGCGGATTCGCCGGTTCCCTGCTCGTCCCCTGGCTCACTGAGCGGTATTCCATTACCACTGCCTTGATCGCATTCGGAGTGCCCGCTGTAGCCATCGGCTCTATTTTCGCAATACGAGTTGGTGGGCTAAGAATCCCCCACCATCACTTTGCCTTGCCGGCAACCACAGGATTTGTGGCCGGCGCTATTCCACCAGACGATCCATCGTCGCTGATTCCCAGCCAATCGATCAGCGACGAGATCCAGGCCGACCCTTTGTCAAGCCCCGAGAACTGACAGAGATAACCTACAGGCCCGCTAACGAGGAGAACTCAACCCCTCTTGCGTTCTCCTCGGCATAGCGCATATCCCATTCAGTGGAGAAGAGAATCACGTGATTCTCGTCGGAATCTTCGGCACGCATCCGGCCACGACCTGCACCGATTTGAGCGATCTCCGTGTCGTCACCGGTTACCCAACGTGCAGATGTGAATGTGAGCGGCTCCATAATGGTTTCGACGTTGTATTCGGCCTCGAGTCTGGCCTGCACAACTTCAAACTGGAGCACACCTACGGCGGCCATGATGGGCTCACGCGAACCCGCCGAAACCGGGTAGAACAGCTGAATGCCGCCTTCCTCCTCGATTTGGGTGATGCCTTTCAGGAACTGCTTGTACTTATCGGCGCGGGTGTGGCGCAAGCGCGCGAAGTGCTCCGGCTGGAAGCGTGGCAGTGCGGAGAACGTTCCGACATCCTCACTGCTGATTGTATCGCCGATGGTGAAGGTGCCAGTGCTCAGCAGGCCAACAACATCGCCAGCGAACGCCTCTTCCACGATTTCGCGATCCTGACCGAAAAGGCGCATGGCGCGATTGAGGCGCACCTTGCGTCCGAGTCGTGGGTGCCAGGCATCCATGTCGCGCTCGAACTTCCCCGATACCACGCGGAAGTACGCCACTCGGTCGCGGTGACGAGGATCCATATTTGCCTGGATCTTGAAAACGAAGCCACTGAACCGCGGGTCGGTTGGTTCCATTTCGCCCTTGCTGGTTTCGCCAGCTTTTGGCCCGGGTGCCATTTCGATGAAGTTATCGAGGAACAACTGCACACCGAAGTTGGTGAGTGCCGAGCCGAAACTCACAGGCGTCATTCTGCCAGCGAGCACTTCATCGATATCGAACTGGGCGCCGGCGAGTTCCAAGAGCTCGATATCCTCACGCAGTTGGGCAGCGAGCTGCTCGCCGATCTTTTCATCCAGCAACGGATCGCTGAGATCGCTCACCTGCACGGGAACACGCTTGGCACCGTGCTCTGTGCGCTCGAAGAGTTGCACGGTGTTGGTTTGGCGATCGAAAACGCCGCGAAAATCCGGACCATCGCCGATCGGCCAGTTGAGCGGATAGGTCACGAGGCCAAGCGTCTGCTCGATCTCGTCCATCAGATCGAGAGGTGCTTTGGCAGGGCGATCCACCTTGTTGACGAAGGTAAAGATTGGCGTGTGACGTCGGCGGCAGACCTCGAAGAGCTTGAGGGTCTGCGGCTCGATACCGCGGGATCCATCCAGCACCATGATGGCGCTATCCACCGCTGTGAGCGTGCGATAGGTATCCTCGGAGAAATCCTGGTGACCCGGGGTATCCAGCAGATTCAGCTGCTTGCCCGCGTATGGGAAGGCAAGCACTGTACTTGTGATGGAGATACCGCGTTCCTTTTCGATATCCATCCAGTCGGAAGCAGCATGGCGCTGAGTTTTGCGAGCCGTTACCGAGCCCGCCATCTGCACGGCGTTTCCGTACAGCAGCAGCTTCTCGGTCAGCGTCGTTTTGCCGGCGTCCGGGTGCGAGATGATTGCGAAGGTGCGGCGTCGGGCGACTTCCTCTGCCAGGCTGGAATGCGGAGCCAGTGTATTGCTATCTGTCATGTCAACTTATTCCTAATTAATGAGGGTTGGAAGCATCGTCGGCCAAAATCGGGCGGACGTAGAGGAGGAATTCGTCGAATCCAACCTTGAGCATGCGATAAATAGTGTACCGGGTGCGATGCGTGGAATCCTTGTATTCGGCACCTACCTGGAACCGGTTCAGGCGAATCTGCCTGTCACCCACCACTACGATATCGAAGGTTGGGCGCCCACACTCGTTACAAAGCGTGTATTGATCTTTCGAGTTGCCCCCGCCTGCCAGCCCACGCTGCACAAATACAGTGTCGGTTCCAGAGCACCAGGGGCATTGCCGACCCGGCGGTAGCCAATTGGGATGTGGCGATGTTGATACAGACCCACTGGCGCGCGCGCCTCGGGGACGATTGCGGTGAGTCATGGTCCCTCCACATCCGTTCTACGGAGGCCAATTGTACATCAGGAGTGGTTATCAGATGCAGTTATGACGTGGATCTGATCTTGACAGATATACCCCTCGGGGGTAACATGGATAATGAATGATAAGTCGTGGATGTTGCGACTTCAGGGTATACGTGAGAGATATTAATGGCCACGAGCACACAACAAACTGATTGGACCACGACATTCGATGTTGATGGGATGACCTGTGCCAGTTGTGTTGGTCGTGTGGAGAAAGCCCTCAAGAAGGTGGAGGGTGTCAGCAACGTCGCCGTCAATCTCGCGACCGAGACTGCGACCGTTACCGCCCACGATTCCGTGACGCCGGAGGCGCTCAATTCCGCCGTTGAGAAAGCGGGATATGTCGCCGGAACGATCAACGGCCCAGAACCAGAGTCACCAATCTCCACGGACGAACTTTCCGTTACCTTCGATGTTGAGGGTATGACCTGCGCCAGCTGTGTTGGTCGTGTTGAGAAAGCACTGAATAAGGTCGAGGGCGTGCAGGATGTTGCCGTCAATCTCGCGACTGAAACCGCCACCGTGCGGATTGGCAATGGAGTCTCCGCCGAGACACTGAACGACGCCGTCACCGGAGCCGGCTATAGCGCCGGCG
>JAFAEA010000210.1 GCA_023424355.1 Chloroflexota bacterium
CCAGCAGATTCGGCTGGGAGCAGAAGGTTGTTTTGACCTTCTCCGATGAGACTCCAGGGGCCGATTTCGCTGCGACTCAAGCGCTTGAGCGACACGAACGCACGCAGATTTCTCAGCCGACACCGACCTCGCTTCAGGTCGGGTTCGATAGTCGCAGATCGACTTCGGGCGAGATCATTCGGGATGTCGCAACGGTACTGCCGATCGCCGATATCTCCATCGAGGTGACCAGTGCCGAGAGCATCATTCGCAATCTCTATGAAGGTTCGCTGAGCTTCGAGGAGCGCAGCGATGCCTGATAGTTTGCGCGTGGAACCGCGACCAAAATACGTAAGCATCGCCCTAACCACATTTCAGCAGGCTATTACCTACCGAATCACCACTCTCACAAATATCGCGCTGACGTTCATTTGGGTGTTCATCCTCTATTACCTGTGGCGGGCTGCGTTCAATGACCACAGTATCATTCAGGGATTCACCTGGGAGGATATGCGGACGTATGTGGTGCTGGCATATGGCCTGAATGCGCTGGTCGGCTGGAGAATAGCCGCAAATATGATGTTCACCATCCGCACAGGCGATATCCTGCGGGATCTCACCAGGCCGCTCAACTACTGCATGAGCCAGTTGAGCGTCGCAACCGGTGCCGCCATGGTCGAGGGCATTTTGAGTCTCATCCTCACCGTTGTCGTTGGCCTGGTGTTTATCGGCATTCAACCACCTGCGAGCGCCACCGCAGGAGTTCTCTTCTTCATAGCCGTGGTCCTCGGATTCTTTACCAAGGCGTTGATCGTGTTCTGCGTGAGTCTACTTACGTTTTGGACACTCAACGGCGTGGGCATTTCGTGGAGTCGCGAAGCCGTACTCAACATCCTCAGCGGCACCATCATCCCGCTGGCGATGCTTCCCGGCTGGCTCCAGACAGTTGCCGAGTTTGCGCCGATGCGCGGAATTATCAGCACTCCGCTACTGATTTATCTGGGAAAGGCTGAAGGATCCGAAGCTTTGAAACTCCTCGCCTTCTCCGCCGGATGGTTAGTGATTCTGGCGTTCTTCGCCAATTGGGCATGGCAGGCAGCATTCAATCGCGTCGAGATTCAGGGGGGCTGATATGAACCTGAAGCGCTTACGCAAGAGCCTCCGCATCTATTTCAAGCTTCAACTTATGCAGATACGTAGTACCGTGGAATACGTTGCCGATTTCTGGATTGGCATCATCGGCGCGATGATGCTGCAGGTTTCCGGACTGGTATTTATCTCGGCGCTCTTCACCCAAATCCCGGAAGTCGCGGGCTGGAGCCTGTGGAATATCGTGGTGCTTTATGGACTCGCGATGATCCCGACCGGACTCCGGGAACTCTTTTGCGACGGTTTCTGGATGTTGCGAACCAAGGTGAATACCGGCGAGTTCGATCGGGTGCTGCTCCGGCCTGTATCGCCAGCCCTCCAGAGCGCCTCGGCACTCTCCAGCATCCACGGCCTGGGTGGGGTGATTCTGGGAATCACACTTTTGGTAATGGGTCTCACGCGCAGCGAGGCGCCGATCCATTGGTGGACGATTCCGTTCCTGATTGTGGTGATTGTTTCCAGCACGGTGCTGGTAAGCGCAATTTCAATGCTGATCAATCTCACCGGATTCTGGGAACCAAGTGCCCAAAGCGCCCTGCCCACAATGTTGGCGCAGTTCATCGATTTCGCCAAGTTCCCCATTGATATCTACAACGGTGTAATCCGCACCATGATTACCGTGCTATTGCCGTACGCCTTCATATCGTACTTCCCGGCACTTGTCCTCCTGGATCGGGATACCCAGTGGCAATGGCTTGGATTCTGCACGCCGATTGCCGCATTGTGGATGGTGCTGATCACCAACTTCGTTTGGAGCAAGGCGCTGAATCGCTACCAGGGTGTTGGGCACTAATCAATCACGAGGTTCTCGAAGAAGGTCGCAAACGAGTCGATGGTGTCATCGAAAAGCGACTCGGCCTGCAAGAATTCGAGGATGAGCACATAGTCATCGACCAGCGGAAGCAACACCCGAACTCCGGTCAATAGGTCGTATGGCGCTGCAAATGTGGCCCCATAGGTCACTCCAAGCACCTCGGCCGATTCTGGAACGAATTCCAATTCGGGGAGGTCTCGTGGTCCGATTCCGGTGATGTAGCGACTATCCGGACCGAGATTGGCATGCCAGTCGCGAGTGAAGTCTCTCCGTCCATCGCGATCTTCGCCTGCGGACTGGGCCGCCACTGCTCCATTGGTAGCGTGTGAAAACGTTAGTCCGTTTGGCGTCATGAACGACGATCCGGTCGAGGTCCAGCTCTCATCCCAACTGTATGAGAAACCAAGTTCTGCGTCGGCAAATGTGCGAGTTGCAACCGGGTCTTGCGGTTTCGGGATGGCCTTACCAGACGGTAGAACGGTGAAGATTCCCTGATCGGTTGTGAGGTACAAATAGCCGTTCGCAACGAGGAACGATGCGATATCCACGCCGTTTCCATCGGCATCCACAGGGGCATAGTCCAGATAAACCTCTCCGGTATCAATCCGGTAGCCACGAATCGAAATTCCACTGACTCCGAGTTCATCGCCTGCCTCGAGGACGTAAATCACACCATCGCACACCAGAAATTCGTAGGATTCCGGATTCTGCATGGGCGATCTTGTCCAAAGAACCTCGCCGGACTGTAGGGATATCGAAGTCATCTGACCGAAGTTGAGCAGAATTGTTGCATCGGAGGTAATCGCGAGCCCGAAGAGATTCTCTCTCAAGTCTGGGACTTCTATCAGCGCCAATTGCTCTCCGGTGTTGGCATCCAGCCTACGAAGTCCCTCCATGGCCAGAATGACAACCTCATTACCCCAAAATGATGGGCTGGTGAGGAAGTGCTCATTCTCGAGCTCCCAAAGTCGATCTCCAGTTTCCAAACTCCATGCTACGATCTTGATCGATTCATACATCGGTTCGGTTGAGCCGATGATGACGGAGCCATTACACGCAAATACGCTTGGGATCCGAGTACCAAAACCGGACGCGTCGCTACTCCACAAAGAACTTCCATCAGCAAGAGCCAGGGCAACGAGTGTCTGGGTGTCGCCTTCCTTTTGGGTGTGTACAAGAATCTGGTTGTTGATAATGGCTCCGCCAGCGATCTCGCCCGTCTCCAATTCCCAAATGATTTCGCCATTCTCAATCTGGCTAACCTTCAAGATTTGTGAGGATCCATCGCTCATGGGGCTCTCCACGAAAGCCACGTGATTGCGGTTTGCACCGATCAACCTCCCGACGCGGTTCTGTCGCCAGATTTCCTGTCCGGTGCCGGCATCTGTGGCGATCATGGGCAAATCTGGCCCCATCGCCCGAGAAAGCACCACGTAGTTGGAGAGGGCCATTGTCGAGTTATTCTCGGTGGTCTTGGGGAACTTCAGATCTTCGGCTGCCGTGACCGTCTCACCCGGTTGACCTGTGATTCCCGTGCCTTCCACCACCCGTGTACGTTGCTGATTCGCAGCCTCGCTCTGAATTGTGGGCCAGTCATACTGAACCGCTTCGGGAGTTTGAGCCCAGGAAATCAACGGCATGGCGCTGAATGCGGCTGCGGAAGTGACAAAAGTTCGACGACTTAGCATGACAGAAGACTCCTGATTATGTTGTGAGATCTTTCCGTCTGAACGCCACTATTCAGCGACTGGTTCCCCTCGAAAACAAGAACGGCGAAGGAGTGGCTAATACCACTCCTTCGCTCCCCCTCCCAATACACGGATGTATTGTCAGTTTTAGGCCATGCGCTTCATGGCGTTTTCGTAGGATGTGCGGACATCCGAAACCGGATCGGCTTCGTTCGGGTTGTCCAGCTCCACCACATAGTATTCGCAACCTGCTGCATCGGCAGCGGCGATGATGCCATCCCAATCGAGGATTCCCTCGCCGAATGCAACATCCTTGCCTGGCATGCG
>JAFAEA010000404.1 GCA_023424355.1 Chloroflexota bacterium
AGCTCGAGGCAGGCCTCCATCAGTTGCTTTTCGAGGAACGGGTTGCCGACCTGGATGACCCCGCGATGACTTGCTTCCGGATCGTCTACGGACGAGAATGTCGCGCCGTGGAGACCATCGCGGCCGGTATCAGCGCCGATGAGCATCAGTACATTACCGATACCACTTGCGGCCGCCCGAACGATGCCATCGACCGGGGCGATACCGACACACATGGCGTTCACCAATGGGTTGCCGTTGTAGCTTTCATCGAAGAAAACCTCGCCACCTACAGTCGGAACCCCGAGGCAGTTGCCATAGCCACCGATACCGGCAACAACGTGTGAATACAAATAGGCATTGCGAGGAACATCGAGAGGGCCGAAGCGGAGGCCATCGAGCAGTGCGACAGGTCGGGCACCCATGGTGAAGATGTCTCGTACGATTCCGCCCACACCAGTGGCGGCGCCTTCGTACGGTTCCACGGCACTTGGGTGGTTATGGCTCTCTACTTTGAACACGGCAGCATAGCCGTTGCCGAGGTCCACCGCACCGGCGTTTTCGCCGGGTCCTTGCACTACCCAGGGGGCTTCTGTGGGAAGACCCTTCAGCAATGGGCGGGAATGCTTGTATCCGCAATGTTCGCTCCACATGGCCCCGAACATCCCGAGTTCGACTTCGCTCGGTTCGCGACCGAGCAATTCCATGATCTGGGAGTATTCCTGGTCGCTTAGGGCCACGTCTCGCCACTGTCCTTCGGCAATTGCCAAGCCTGTTCTCCTTGTTTGCTGGGTGTTGAAAATTCGGTACGCGAGGATTTCTCTGTAGACGAGGAAGCGCGGAGATTCGCACTCCTGCATGTCACCTTAAGTTTATCACTCCTGCAACAGTTTGCGGCTATCTAACCAGCCGAAAAGAACCGGACGCAACGTCCCTCACCACAAATGAGCCAAGCTCATCGAGTGGAAGTTGAATCAATCGGCCATTTACTGTTCGCGCCAGAATCTGGGCAAACTCGGGAGCGCCGTCGGATTCTCCGACACAGATCACGGTGAAGTTCACGCGCTGGCGTTCCAAGCGCTTCGCTTCAAGCAACGTAGCGTGAATCGTGCGGTCTGTCACGGGGTGTTCGAAAACCGGATCCGCGCCGTCCATGAAGGCAGTCGGTTCACCATCTGTGATGATCACGATCTGGCGATTCTTGCTGCGATGCAGATTGAGCAAACGTCCCGCCACGATCAAACCCGAATGGAGATTTGTGCCGTGGCTGAATTGATCCCAGGTGAGCTCGGGGAGCTCTTCCAGGCGTAGTTCGCGAGCATCTCCAGAGAAACCGACCAAATCCAGATCGTCGTGCAATCGCGTGGTGGTGATGAGTGTGTTGAGCGCAATTGCCGCCCGCTTGGCTGCATCCCAAGCCCCGGATTCGAACATCGAGCGGCTCATATCGGTAAGCATCACAGTAGCGATGGCTGCACCCGATTCGCGATCCAGAACTTCGAAATCCTCAGCAAGAAGCCGAACTTCGCCACGCGCGTGAAATTGCCGGACGGCATTCATGATGGATCGAGAGACGTCGAGATCCATCGATTTCCCCCACTCCCACTCCGAAGATTCGTCGGTGGCAAGTCCGGAGGTGCCAGGTCTGTGCAATAAATGTGTACCTCTGCCAGGCTTTTTGGGTGGTAGATACATGTGCTGAAGCAGTCGCGAGCCAATACTGCGGATCGCCTTCGCGGTGAGCACCATGCGATGGCCACTCATGGCCACCAGACCGGAATCGATAAGCTGACCGGTCATATCGGACCAGCGATCCACCCACTCCATTTCCTCGGATGTGAGCGATTTCTGCATCATCTCTGGATCGAGCCCCTGGAGATCGTCCAGCGATTCCACTTGCCTCAGCGCATCGCGCATGGCGACCGCATCGTCGCAGCTGCGAGGCCCATCTCCGCGAGCAAGTTCGTTGCCGTGTTGATCCTCCGGAGCCATCTCGTGCTCGGCTTCCTGAATCTCCTCGCGTAAGCGATCGAGAATATCCAGAAGCCCCATGTCGTCTTCCGTACCAAATCGGAAGGCGCGCTGAAGCGCTTTTTCGACATCACCATCCGCCAATACCTGATCGGTGATGGCATCAAGAACTGCGTCGACATTCACTTGTCGCGGAGGTTTGCCAGATTTGTAAGTGAATGTGGAGTTCATCACAAACCCGAATAGCCAGCAGTATTCTTCCGAATTCGCCCTGCACGGTACCAATACTCCAGTGCGAAGTGGATGGCCGCGAGTTTGGATGCAGGTTCGCGGCTCTCAGCAAATGCACCGGCATCTTCCAGTATCTGACTGTCCAGATCCAACTTTTCGAGCGCTGATGATGTAGTTGCTATCGGATCGAGTGTAATCTCACGGCCTCCATTAATGATATCCAGAATCCCCATCGCCCAGTGCTTATCCGCGAGGCTCGCGCCGACAAGTCGGATAGACTCTCCGACGATATCGTTCATCACACGGACATCATCATCGGCTTCCCAAGTGTCGAACTCTATCTTGCCGGACATTGACGGCCCAATGGCCTCCAGATCCAGTATCCCTGGCACAGCCATGGGATCTCCGGAGATCGCGGCGCGGCGTTGGGCATTCGCCACCATCGCTTCGTAGTTAGCGATGGTCATGCGAACAGACACACCGCTGCGCGTGTTCACCTTGGGGTGCTTACGTGCGGCATGTGAAATGGCGGCTACCAGATCACGCGTGAACTGGGGCACGAACACGGAAATGCCCTGCACATTGGCCGTCTCTTGTTCCTGGGCCACAATCTCGAGTTCCTGCGATATGGACTGCGGATAGTGCGTTCGAATCTGTGACCCGAATCGATCCTTCAACGGCGTGATGATGCGGCCGCGATTGGTGTAATCCTCCGGATTCGCGCTGGCCACCACGAGAATATCGAGCGGCAATCGCACAGTAAAACCTCGGATTTGCACGTCGCGCTCCTCGAGGATGTTGAGGAGTCCCACCTGAATGCGCTCACTCAGATCCGGCAACTCGTTCATATTGAAGATGCCACGATTGGTGCGAGGAAT
>JAFAEA010000410.1 GCA_023424355.1 Chloroflexota bacterium
CGGGCGCCACAATAGATGCCATCGCCGCTCGTGCGGGAATATCGCGGAGAACGTTTTTCAATTACTTCGCCGCCAAGGAAGACGCTGTCCTTGGATTGCGACCTCCCGAAGTTCCGCAGAACGCCCTCGCGGAGTTCATGCGTACAGATCGCGATCTCCTCACATCGCTGGCGCATTTCATGATCGCTGTGGCACAGACGTCGTACACACTCGCACCGGATCCCAAAATCCGAAGGCAACTTACAAAGAGGTATCCGGAGCTTCGTGAGCGTCGGCACCACTATGCGGAAGCGGCCGAAGCGCTCATCGCGCCGTTACTGAGAGATCGGCTAAGTATCTCCGAGGTTCCGGCCGTTGGTGATAGTGATCGCGCCGCCGATGCCATGCTTTCTCTCGCACGTTGCATCGTGCAGTTCGCATACAGCAGTGCCCCAAACGCCATGAAAATAACCCGCGCGGATATCGACGCTGATATCGCGCTGTTTCGCTCGATAATGAAGGAAACCCTATGACTCAGAATCCATCTGTCTCAACAGATAAATCAACGGCAAGCAAGCCGAATATTCCGTTAATTTTCATCGCTCTCATGATCACCATGCTGCTGGCATCCCTGAGCCAAACCGTGCTCTCCAGCGCACTGCCGACCATTGTTGGTGAGCTCCACGGCGTGGAGCAGATGACCTGGGTGATTACCGCCTACATGCTCGCATCCACCGTCATGATGCCGGTGTACGGCAAGATCGGCGATGTGCTTGGCCGCAAGCCGGTGTTGATCGCCGCCATTCTCATCTTTGTCGGTGGCGGAATCCTTGGTGGTCTCGCTCAAAACATCAACTTGCTGATCGTGGCCCGCGTGATTCAGGGCATTGGTGGCGGTGGACTCATGATCCTCTCGCAGGCTGCCATCGCCGATGTGGTTTCAGCGCGTGATCGCGGCAAGTATGTCGGTATCCTCGGCGGGGTCTTCGCGCTGTCGTCGGTAGCCGGTCCGCTGCTGGGTGGATGGCTGACGGAAGGTCCCGGCTGGCGCTGGGCGTTCTGGCTGAACATTCCGCTTGGCCTGGTGGCGGTAGTTGCTGTAACCATGCTGCTTCACCTGCCAAGTCGCGCTCGATCCGAACATCAGCCGAAGCACGATTACTCCGGCATGGCGCTCATCGCTCTTGCCACCACCATGGTTGTGCTCATTGGCACCTGGGGTGGATCGACCTACGATTGGGGATCGCCACAGATCCTCGGACTCTTCGCCGGTAGTGCGATCGCCATCATCGCGTTCATCTTCAACGAGAAGCGTGCTGCCGAGCCGATTATGCCACTGGAAATGTTCAAGGAGAAGAACTTCAATCTCACCACCATCGCCGGTTTGCTTACCGCTGTGGTGATGTTCGGAACCATTTCCTACATCCCAACCTATCTGCAGATGGCTGAGGGCTACGATGCCACCACCGCCGGGTTGCTGATGATTCCGATGATGGGTGCACTCATGAGCACCTCCGTGGTTGTGGGTAATCTCGTCTCGCGCACTGGTCGCACGCGCATGTTCCCGATTGTTGGCACGGTGATTCTCGCAGCTGGCGTGTTCCTTCTTTCGCGAACCACCATCGATACGCCGATTGTGATGATCTGCATCTCGCTGGCGGTGATGGGTATTGGACTCGGTGCCAGCATGCAGGTGCTCACGCTGGTGGTGCAGAACTCCTTCCCGCACCGCATGGTAGGTACTGCTACGGCTGCGAATAACTACTTCCGCCAGGTAGGTGGTAGTGTTGGTGCCGCTGTTGTGGGATCGGTATTCGCCTCGAGTTTGACCCGACTCATCGCCGAGAAGCTGCCAGACGGAACTGGAAGCACGGATGGCATGAGCTCGCTCACCCCGGCGTTGGTGAAAACCCTTCCGGATGCAATTCGGATTCCTGTCATCGAGGCCTACAACGAAGCCCTCATGCCGATCATCGTCTTCCTGATCCCGTTGGCACTGGTTTCCACCGTGCTGTTGTGGATGGTGGAAGAAAAGGAACTGGCGACCACGATCGAGACAGAGCCCGAGAGTCCATCTGCTGTTGAGGCGCAGGAAGCTACGCCGGTTCAAGGAGCGGGCCGTGAACCGGCTCGCGCCAACGTTGCGTAGAACTCTGAGGATCATCGTTAGCTCACGTTAGGATGACGGGACACCACGGGTGTCCCGTCTTTTTTGCCTCCGAGTTCTAGCCCTATTTATAGGGAGGTGGAATCTGTGGCGGCACGGTGATTGCAGCAGCGGCTCCGGTGCTCCGAAAACTGTCGGAGACCATACGCGCATGGAGTTCGTATGCTGAAGAGAATATTTCTGATTTCTTGCACATTGCTCCTCATGGCCATTGGCACGTCCGGCCAGGTGTTTGCCGACAAAAGTGACCACGAGAAGCCCGGAATCACCGAAGATGCCGACAAATGCAAGGAAGATGGCTACAGGAATCTGACCGATGACAAAGGCAAGCCTTTCAAGAATCAGGGCCAGTGCATCAAGTTCGTGAATCATGGCGGTTCCTTTGCCGATGCAGATACCGATAAGAAGCAGAAGCCTGACAAAAAGCAAGACGCAACCGCATCTCCAACTTTAGAAACAGCAGTAGCAACCAGTTCGGATGCACCAAAACTCGATCTGATTGATGGCACCGAACCATGGGACGGATTGCTTCAGGGCTCGGGCTTCATGCCCGGAGCGGAGATTACCAAGGTGACCTTTGAGAGCGATCGGGACACTCTTACGGTCGGTTCGCCTGTCGGAACGGTTGTCGACGACGACGGTACATTCCAGACCGAGCGGAACATATACTGGTGCAGCGAATATCACGGCTACGGTGAAACTCGGGGCACGGTGACGGTGGAGGATTCCTCCGGCGCGTCATATAGCCAGACCTTCGAAATGTCCGGCCATTGTGGTGAGCGTGAGTAGGGCGGTACAGGTGCCGTCTACACGTGTCTGCTTGCCACGGTTTGCTATAATCAGCGTTGGACAACTGAATATTACCGGCGTTGAAGGAGACAGCGCCCATCGGTGGAATCGCACAGCTAATGCGGGATGGTGAGAGCCGCGTCGCACAGCCACCGAATGGGAGATCACTCCAGAGCCAACCGGGCTGCCGATCCGTTATTCGGCGATCAAGTGGGTCATCTGTCCAGATGATCAATTGAGGTGGTACCGCGGGCTTGCTCGTCCTCTATTGTGGGGATGGATGCATCCGGCGAAGTCGGTCCAAATTTCTTTCCCCAGACATTATTGCAATCGATCACGGTGTAGGCCCGGGGTTTATCCCCGGGCAACCTCACGCACCCGGGGATAAACCCCGGGCCTACGTCGAGAATAAGTATTTAGGCAAAAGGGGACAGGTTCCGTACATGACCGACACCAAAACCAAGACCACTTTCACACCCGTCTCTTCCCGCATCGATTTCCCGGCGCTGGAACGCGAGACCCTGCAATGGTGGAACGACACCAGCCTGCAACACGAGTACATGCACAAGAACGATGGCGCCGACGAGACCTTCAGCTTCATCGACGGCCCTATCACCGCGAACAACCCAATGGGTGTGCACCACGCCTGGGGTCGCAGTTATAAGGATCTCTTCCAGAAGTATCACAACATGCTCGGAAAGGAGCAGCGATTCCAGAATGGCTTCGATTGCCAGGGACTCTGGGTCGAAGTCGAGGTCGAGAAGGAACTCGGCCTCAAGAACAAGCGCGAGATCGAAGAATTCGGAATCGCCAATTTTGTGGAGCGCTGCAAGTCCCGCGTGCTGAAGTATGCCGATCGCATCAGCGATCAAAGCAAGCGGCTGGGCTACTTCATGGACTGGGACAATAGCTACTACACGATGTCCGATGAGAATAACTACACCATCTGGCACTTCCTCAAGACCGTGCACGACAAGGGCTGGATCTACAAGGGCCACGATGTGATGCCCTGGTGCCCTCGCTGCGGCACTGGCCTGAGCGAGCACGAAATCGTCACCGAAGGCTACCAACAGCGCACACACCTGGCGGTATTCGTCGAGTTCCCGTTGGTGGATTCCGATGAAAGCCTGATGGTTTGGACCACCACCCCGTGGACGCTCACCGCCAACACCATGGCCAGTGTGAACCCGGAACTGGAATACAGCCTGGTGGCACAGAACGGCAAGAAGTATTGGGTCGGTACCGATGCGATTAAGAACGCCATCCGTGGTGAGCACGAAGTGGTGAAGACCTGCAAGGGTGCAGATCTCATCGGCAAGCGCTATCACGGTCCGTTCGATGATCTGCCGGCCGTCGCCGAGCTGGATCGTCAGGTGATCGGCTGGAAGGATGTCGGAGCCGAAGAGGGTACCGGTATCGTCCACAGCGCTCCTGGCGCCGGTAAGGAAGACTTCGCGCTCGGAAACGAGAACGGCTTCCCGGCCATCGCGCCGATCGATGAGTTCGGTAACTTCCTCCCCGGTTTCGGTTGGCTGGAAGGTCGCGGAGCCGCCGAGGCCGGTAAGGACATCGAGAAATACCTCAAGGAGAAGGGCATTCTCTATCGAAGCGAGCAGTACACCCACCGCTATCCGGTGTGCTGGCGCTGCGGTACCGATCTGCTCTTCCGCCTGGTGGATGAGTGGTTCATCAGCATGGATGGCATGCGCGAGCAGCTGAAGGAGCAGGTTCGCACCGCCAACTGGTATCCGGGCTTTGGTCTCGAGCGTGAGATCGACTGGCTCGAGAACATGCACGACTGGATGATCTCCAAGAAACGCTATTGGGGGCTGGCGTTGCCGATCTTCGATTGCGAGGAGTGCGGCCACTTTGAGGTGATCGGTAGCGAACACGAGCTCAAGGAGCGCGCTGTTGCCGGCTGGGACGAGTTCGAGGGACACACCCCGCACCGGCCGTATCTGGATAGCATCGAGATCGAGTGCAGCAAGTGCAACAGCCGCGTGAAGCGCGTGAAGGATGTCGGCAACCCCTGGCTGGATGCCGGTATCGTGGCGCTGAGCACGCTCGATTACCGCCACGACAAGGAATACTGGGAGAAGTGGTACCCGGCTGACATGATCAGCGAGAGCTTCCCGGGTCAGTTCCGAAACTGGTTTTATGCGCTCATCGCCGAAAGTGTGGCCGTAACCGGACGTAATCCGTTCAAGAACATCTTTACTTACGCCCTCATGCGCGATGAAAACGGCGAAGAGATGCATAAGAGCAAGGGCAACGCCATCTGGTTCGATGATGCTGCCGAAGAGTTTGGTGTGGATGTGATGCGCTGGCTCTTCGCCACCGTGAATCCGAGCCAGAACATGAACTTCGGGCCGCATATCACGGACGAAGTGCGCCGCAGATTCATCCTGCCGCTGTGGAACAGTTACAGCTTCTTTGTGACCTACAGCAATCTGGACGGTTGGACACCGCCAGCCGAGCCGACTCCGTTGAGTGAGCGCACCTTGCTAGATCGCTGGATCATCAGCCAGAGCAATGCGCTGGTGAAGTACGTCCGCGAAAAGATGGAAGTCTACGATCCCACTGCAGCAGCACGCGCCATCGAAAACTTCGTGGTAGAAGAACTGAGCAACTGGTACATCCGTCGAAATCGCCGCCGATTCTGGAAGAGCGAGACCGATGCCGACAAGAGTGCTGCCTACGAGACCCTGCACGAAGCGCTGGTGACCGTGAGCAAGCTGGTGGCGCCGGTGATGCCGTTCCTCTCCGAGGCGATGTATCGCAATCTGGTGACATCGGTGGATGCCGATGCCCCACGATCTGTGCACCTCTCGGAGTTCCCGGTGGCCGATGAATCTG
>JAFAEA010000053.1 GCA_023424355.1 Chloroflexota bacterium
GATCAGAAACATCTGTCCAGCTCATGCGCACAACGGTCTGCACATCGGAGGAGAGGAACGACTCCGCCGATAGAACGACATTCGAGTTTGGCGAAAGCGGTGTCACAGATATGGTGTTTTGCTCGCGTGCGGCACGAGCATCCGTGCTCAGGGCGACTTCCCAGTTTGGGTTGTATCGCAGCTCTGGCGAGGTACGTTCGGAATCTTCAGATTCGGCGAACGTGCCGGAGGTACTCGAGGTCCAGCCTCGGCCTGTGTAGTTGTCGTAGGTTCTCGCTTTCAGGTATGGCGCATTTGCCGAGTCGGTTTGCACCAGAACCTCAGGCTCATCCGTAAGCGAAAGCGGTCCACCTACCGAGTAGCCATCCGAAAAATCGGTGTAACTACCAGCCTGAGGCGGTGCCGTGGATGTGCCCATAACCGAATCAAAAAGCTGTTGAGCTTCGAGACGGATATCCTCCAGTCTCTCGACAGTGCGCTCTACCATCGGTTGCAGGAACGATTCCGACCAGGCGGAGGGTGTGACGAGAATGGTCGAGGAAACCAGCACCGCAAGTGCCAGCCCTGCAATAAGCACCCTGCCGAACACAGAGTCGGAAACATCCATCCGTCGAGATTGCCACCGGCGAGATTCGGATTCGAGTCGCTGCCGCACGATGATCACCAAACTGAGCGCGATCATCACAACCGGGAGCCAGGTCGATTGACCATCGGCGAAATGGGCGTTCGCCAGAATCAGCACTACAGGCGGCACCAGCGCAAGAATCACATAGCCAACGCGCAACAACATCCACATCGCGATCCATGAGCTCATCCAAATGGTGATAGAGAGCAGTGTCTCAGCAGTCAGATCCCGATTGCTATCGTTGATTCGGTCGTGAACCAGGGCTTCGATTACAGGCTGTGGATATGCTCGAAGCTGCTGCCAGACACTGCCACCAAAGTGGTTTCCCAACAACGCTGTGACGGACCAAACCGCCAGGATTCCAGCCCCGATCGCCACGAGAATCGCGAAGCCATCGTAGATTCGGGTGCGAGCCAATAGCGCAGAAGCTCCACCGGCCAACACTGCAATGAGGGTGTATCGCCAGGCGTTCGCTCCATCCCATCCGAGGGTTATGGATAGCCCGGACAGCGCGATGAGCGCCAGCATCAAACCGGGTAACACCCAGGAGCCTGGAGCCCCATTCGTCGTGGCTTTGATTTCAGAGTGATTTCGAATGTTGCTCATTATTCAATCTTACATTCGCCGACGACGGGTTTGCGGTGTGTGTGGGGTATCGATGCACGTGGATACGCGCCCCTGCCAAACGCTTTACCAGCGGACCAACATCATCCTGATCCTCGCCGCCTGCATCCACGACAACTGCGGTAACAGGAACGAGACGCTCCACGAGCGATGCTCCGGCAGCAACCCAATCGGAACGAGGATCGGCAGTTACCACCACCAATCCGCTATTACGACTAAAGCGGCGATGGTCGGCAGTGATGGAATCTGTGATTGAGCGGGACCCTGCACTTGTGGCAACCGCCAGCGTTTCGGCGATCTTCAGCCACTGGCGTTCCGAATTATCAGGTTCGATCCGAATCGGATCTTCACGATTCAGGATGAGCCCGACCTTCTTGCCTTGATCCAGCGCTTCATTTGCGAGCGAAGATCCGATGGAAATGATGTACTCCACGGTTGTGTTCAGGTGTTGATACGCACCCGGAATGCGCTCCCGATGATGCAGATCAAACTGGCCGTCATCGTTGAGATCAAGCAAGATCCACAAGTCGGCAGTCGGGTCCGGATCGAACTCCTTTACCATCATCGTGCCTCTTCGCGCGGTGGCGGTCCAGGCAATTCGATTCATGGGATCACCCGGAGCGTATTCGCGAATCGAATTGATATTGGCCGCATTCACCAGCGATCTGCGTGGTGAAATTTGACCTCCGTCAAGTCGCGCTACCGGCAGGAAAATTCCGCTGACATCCACCTTCGCGGGAAAAACCATCAGCTCATGTGAAACGGGCAAGAGTTTTTCGCTGGAAAAAATACCAAATGGATCACCAGCGGATATCACGGACGGACCGAGCCGAAACTTACCCCTACGCACAGCAACGGTTTGCATCTCCCAGGTGGTGCTGTGCTTCCCACGCACGGAAACGACTTTGCCCACCGCGTGATTTGGCAGCGTGCTGCGATCTTCGATTTCGATCCAGAGCTTGGGTACGCGAGAGTGGTTCGTGAGGGTGACTTCTTCGTGTACGGTTTCGCCAACATATACACGATCGACATTCAATGTTCTCTCGAACCCGAGTCCGTTGATGGAGAACTTGTTCCAGAGCCAGGCGATAGCCAACACCACCAAAATGGCGGCGATCATGCGATCGAGAACCCACATCTGCCAGGTAAGAGATGCAAACAAAAGCACCGCGGCGAAGAATATGAGTCGCGACCACCCCATGATCAGACCGGCGCCCCGAAGCGGGAGTCTGCCATCTGTGGAACCGGGATCGTGCGGAGCAGATCGTTCACCACACTCCGGCTATCGTATCCCTGCATGCGTGCTGACGGCCCCACAATGATCCTGTGAGAAAGCGTGGGAATTGCCAGAAATTTCACATCATCGGGTAACACGAAGTTTCGACCGCGAATCGCGGCCCACGCCCGGGATGCGTTGAATAGCGCAATGGAGCCGCGAGGGCTGGCACCCAGGAAAACCTCATCGTGATTCCGTGTCGCCTCAACCAGGCTGACGATGTACTCGCGAACGGAGGGCGCGACATGTACCGTCTTGACGGCTTCCTGTGCGGATTTGAGCTCGTCGACCGAGGTAACCTGCCGCAGATTCTCCAGCGGGTGGCGCTGATGTTGGCGATCCAGCATTTCCAGTTCACCTTGCCGGCCGGGATATCCCAGCGCGATGCGTACCAGGAAGCGATCGAGCTGGGCTTCTGGTAGTGGGAAGGTGCCTTCGTAATCGATCGGATTCTCGGTGGCCAGCACCAGGAATGGTTGCGGCAGAAGATGCGTGGCGCCATCAATCGTCACCTGCGCCTCTTCCATCGCCTCCAGCAGCGCGGATTGCGTTTTTGGGGTGGCGCGATTGATCTCATCGGCCAGCACCATTTGACTCACAATTGGTCCGGGTCGGAACTCGAACTGCCCTCGTTGTTGGTTGAAGATGTTGACTCCAGTCACATCGCTGGGAAGCAAATCCGGAGTGAACTGTATGCGCTTGAACGAGCTGCCAATACTGCGGGCAATCGCCTTGGTGAGCACAGTTTTGCCCACGCCGGGCACATCCTCGATCAGCACATGGCCCTTACAGAGGATCGCGGTGAGAACCAGTTCCACTTCGCGCCGTTTGCCGATGATCACCTTCTCCACGTTATCGGCTGTGGTTTCGGCAAGTGCTCGAATGAAGGAAGAATCCATGTTGTACGAAGGGCTCCCGTGTGGCGAGGTCGGTCGGTCTCAGAACAGTATAACGAGATTCCAACTGTCGCTGGCGATTGCTTCTATACTTGCCACATTGGTACACGTGTTCTGAATTCTCCCGGAGAGCCTCAATGACTACCACGAAAACTCCCGGCACAATTGTTCTGATCGATGGTTTCGGTCTGATCTTCCGCGCCTACTTCGCCATCCCTACTACGCTCAGCACCGCCAGTGGCGAACAAACCAACGCTGTTTACGGGTTCGCCAGCATGCTGTTGGATGTACTGCAGAAGCAGAAGCCCACGCACGTCGCGATCGCATTGGAAACTGGCAAGACGTTTCGGCACGATCTCTATCCCGAATACAAGGGAACCCGCGCCAAGATGCCGGACGACCTGCGCGAGCAGCTCGACCGCGTACGCGAATTGATCGACGCACTCGGTATTCCGGTGGAGATGCAGGACAACTTCGAGGCCGATGACATCATCGGCACGCTCAGCAGGGAACTCTCTGAGGAGGGACACAAGGTGATTGTGATCACCGGAGATTCCGACCTCCTCCAGCTGGCGACGCCAGATGTTTCCATCGTACTGCCGGGCGCACGACGCTTTGGCGAGCTGAGAACCTATGGACCGGACGAAGTGGTAGAGCGCTACGGATTCGGCCCGGAGTTCGTGCCAGATTACAAGGCGCTGGTCGGTGATACGTCCGATAATATCCCTGGTGTACCCGGAATCGGCGACAAATCTGCCAAAAAGCTGATTTCGGAGTTCGGCACGGTTGAGGAAATCTTCGCCCACCAGGATGAAGTCACCCCTACCCGCGCCCGTAATGCACTCACCGGCAACCTGGAACAGGCACTCGAGAGCAAGCATCTGGCAACCATCGTGAAGGATGTGAAACACGAATTCGATCTTGAAGCGGCGCACCTTGGTGATTACGACAAGGATGCCGTAATCAAGCTCTTCCAGACGCTCGAGTTCCGCGGCTTGCTGGATAAATTGCCGGAATCCACCCGCGTTTCCGCGGAAGTCTTTCAGGAAGAAGCCGAGCCGAAGCCGGAGAGCATCCAAACCGTGGTGACCACCACAGACCAATTTGAGGCAATGATCGCCAGGATCAAGGA